>NZ_JAUSVF010000001.1:300000-450000 GCF_030814475.1 Pararhizobium capsulatum DSM 1112
CGGCTTGCCTGCCGGCGCACCCGCCTCTGCCACCACCCGTTTTTCCGGTTCTGCCTTGCGCAGGCCGGAAGGTGACAGGAATGCCCAGGCAGACACGCCTGCAAGCGCAAGAACACCAAAGGACAAGGCCAGACGGGACATGGAAAAGCGGGAACGGGAGGTCCCAGAAAGGCGCGTCTTGCGATTTTGCCCAAGAGGCGCGTTCAGATCTGTTCCCAAGGATGAAACCCGTCGACCGGAGGTGGCATTTTGGCTGCAGACGAAGTGCGGCCGTCTCAATAAACAGCCGCCCGGCACTAGGCCGGGCGGCGTGATGATTCTAAACGCGAATGCGGCCGTGTCGCAAGGATCAGGGCTTCAACTCGGCCTTCTCCGGATTAGCCGGGAAGGACGGGTCCGTCTTCTTGCCGCGCAACAGGTCCAGCGCGTAGTTGAGCTGGATATCGTCCTTTGGTTCCGGCGGAACATAGGCGACTGAACCGGAGCCTTCTTCCGTCTCGTTCTGGCCCTGGATATGGCCGCGAAGGCTCGACTCGCTGGTCGCCTCGACCTTGCCGAGCAGTTCCGGCGGAAGCGGCTGATCGACCTTGATGTCCGGGGAGATGCCCGTGCCCTGGATCGATTTGCCGGACGGCGTGTAGTAGAGCGCCGTCGTCAGGCGAAGCGCACCGGCCTCTCCCAGCGGAATGATCGTCTGTACGGAACCCTTGCCGAAGGAACGGGTGCCAAGCACAGTCGCCCGCTTCAGATCCTGCAGTGCACCCGCGACGATCTCGGAAGCCGAGGCCGATCCGCCATTGACCAGCACGATAACCGGCTTGCCATCTGTCAGGTCACCCGGTGTCGCATTGAAGCGGCGGGTTTCATCGGCATTACGGCCACGGGTCGAAACGACTTCCCCCTGCTCGAGGAAGGCGTCAGAAACATTGATCGCCTGATCGAGAAGGCCGCCCGGATTGAGCCGGAGATCGAGCACGTAGCCCTTCAGCTTGTCGGCCGGGACATCCGCCTTGATCTTTTCGATCGCGGTCTTCAGGTCGTCATAGGTCTTTTCCGTGAAGGAAATGACCCGCACATAACCGACATCACCTTCGGTGCGGAATTTCACGGCGCGAACCGCGATCACATCGCGAATGATCGTCAGATCAATCGGCTTCTCGGCACCCTTGCGCAGGATGGTGAGCTTGATCGGCTTACCGACCTCGCCGCGCATCTTGTCGACCGCCTCTTCAAGCTTGAGGCCGCGAACGTCCTGGCCATCGATCTTCGAGATGAAGTCACCGGCGAGAACGCCGGCGCGAGCGGCAGGCGTGTCGTCGATGGGGCTCGTCACCTTGACGAGATCGTCCTCCATCGTGACCTCGATGCCGAGACCGCCGAACTCACCCTTGGTCTGGGTGCGCATGTCTTCCGCGTCCGTCGCGTTCATGTAGCTCGAATGGGGATCGAGCGACGAGAGCATGCCGTTGATCGCGTTTTCGATAAGCTTGTCGTCCTGCGGCGGCGTGACGTACTGAGCACGAACGCGCTCGAACACATCGCCGAAGATCGCCAGTTCGCGATAGGTGGACGGATTTGCGGCGACGGCCGGGATAGTGGCCGAATAGACCACGCCCATGGCGGTCGCACCCATCAGTGCCCCGACCAGAACAAGTGATGCCCTACGTATCATTGCGTGCCTTTCCGGTGTCTTGAGCGGTCCACCAAGGTCGGGAATCAACCGGTTTTCCATCTTTTCTAAATTCAATGTAAAGCGTTGGCCGATCCGTTTCCAGCGCCAATGCAGTTGCACTCGCCACTCTTTTTGCCCCCATGACCGCAAGCGGTTCGCCGGCGACGACGAACTGGCCCTGCTGCACGTTGACAGCATCCATTCCCGACAGAACGACATGATAGCCGTCGCCGGGATTGAGGATGATCATCTGGCCGTAGCTGCGGAACGAACCCGCAAACACGATCCATCCGTCCGATGGCGCGGTCACGACCGCTCCCGCATCGGTTTCGAGCATCATGCCCTGAAGACTATGCCCCGTACCATCCGCATCCCCGAACCGCCGAACCGGCTTGCCGGCAGCGGGATAAACAAGTTTCTTCTGCAAATCCGAAAAAGCATATGCAGGCGCAATGCGGTTTTTGTCGGGCACGGCAGTCCTGGCCAATTCCCGAGCCTGCTCCCGCTGCGCTTCCGACATCAACCGCTGCCGCTCGACTTCGGCCCGCGTGGCATCCGCTGCAGCGCGTACCGACGCAATCTCGCCTTCAAGAGAGCCGATCAGGCCCTCCAGGCTGGTGGCTTGCGCTGCAAGCTCTTCCGATTTCCGGCGCTCGGACAGCAATTCCGCTTCGCTTTCGTCGCGAAGCCTGGATTTCTCCACCATCAGAAGCGACATGCGCCGCTCCTCTTCCATCCGGGCGGTCATATCGTCCGTCAGGGATTTCTTCTGCGCGGCAATATCGATGCGCACGGAAGACAGCGCCCTGAGGTCTGCAGCGAGATTTTCGGTTTCCTTGCGAATTCCGGGCACCACGGCGCCAAGAAGGATCGCGCTTCGCACTGATGCAAGCGCGTCTTCCGGTGCGACCAGGAGCGCCGGCGGCGGGTTTCGCCCCATCCGCTGCAACGCCGCAAGCACTTCCGCCAGCACGCTCCGCCGGGCGCGAAGCGACTGATGAACCGCATCCTCCTTCGAGCGCAGATTGCCCAGCTTAGCTTCACCATCAATGATCTGCTGCTCAAGTGCTTGCCGCTTGCCGGCCGATTCCACCACGGCAGCCCTCAGGCTTTCGCCGGTCTTTTCCAGTTCTGCGATACCCTGTTCAAGCGTTGCCGTCCGTTCCTTTGACAAGGTGATGGATTTCGACAGGGCATCGAGTTCGCCGCGCGTCTTGTCACGTCGCTGAGAGAGATCGGCTTCCGGGTTTGTTGCTGTCTGCTGGGAGACGGGCGGCAACTCCTGAGCCCAAACCGGTGTTCCCACCCGTGGCAGGATCAGAGCAGGCGTCGCCGAAAGCGCAAACACGATACAGCAAAGCGACGCACGCGCCGTCTTAGGCTGCTTGTCTTGTGTGCCGTTGCCCTGGAATACTGTCATGCTGCCTTTGCGCCGCGCCCAATTGTCTTGCGAATCTAAGCTGATTTGGCCCTTCCGCCAACAGCCATTCCGCGCAATTACGGCGGCCGCGTGGCAGGGAAATCACCAGTCGCATAATGAGCGGTGATCAACCGACTGCGGCCCGTTGTCGAGGCGGGGCCTGGTTTTGGCGGAGACATATTTGTATCTGCTCGAGGGCCATGGCGGCAAACCCGGCAAGGAGCGTGTGCTGTTCTCGTGTAAAGCCGCTGTGGGGCACCGTATCCACGACACAAAGCGTTCCGATTGTCACTCCGCTTTGTGGCTCCTTCAGCGGCGCTCCGGCATAAAACCGAAGGCCGCGGTCACCCTTTACCAACTCGTTTCCGGAGAAACGGACATCGCGTGCCGCATCGAGAACGACCATTGTCTCCGAACTGCCAAGCGCATGGGAACAGATGGCAAGATCGCGTGAGGTCGATTCGATTTCAATGCCGAAACGCCCGACGAAACGCTGCTCTTCGGCATCGACGACAGTGACTACCGCAAGGCTCATACCCAATGCCTGGGACGCCATCTGGCTTATATGATCGAGGGATTGTTTTGCCGACGGCGTGAGCGCGCTCAGCACTTTTTCAACGCATGCCAGACGCTCGGCCTCGTCGGCGGGCGGTAAGGCAGGAATGCCGTTCTTCACCACGTCATGGCTGATGACCCGGTTGCGCCCGCTGCGCTTGGCGCCGTAAAGCGCCTCATCGGCACATGCGACCAGTTCTTCCATGCCATTTGGCGGTTCATTCGAATGCGGTTCGTAAGTCGCAACGCCGAAACTCGCCGTTACATAACCGAAACTCGAGCGCGCATGCCCGATTCTCAGATTTTCGATCGCCAACCGAACATCCTCTGCGATGCGATCCGCGGTGGCGGCATCCGTTACGGGCAGGATAATGGCGATTTCTTCCCCACCGTACCGCGCCACGATATCGGTGGTACGCTCCAAGCGCTGGCGAATGGTCTGGGCAATGAGCCGCAGACAATCGTCACCCTTCTGGTGACCATAGAAATCGTTGAACATCTTGAAACGATCGACATCGACCATGACAACGGAAAGTGGCGTTGCTGTTTCGCGTGCGTCGAAAAAAGCATCTTCCAGGCAGGTATCGAAACGGCGACGATTGAACAGACCGGTCAGCTCGTCGACATGGGCGAGCCTTCGGTAGCGCATTTCACTACGCCGCCTGTAGCGGAACTCCCGCGCCAGCATGATCGAAAGGAAGACCACACAACCGGCAAGAGCCGCAAAGGAAATCGCCGTGATGGAGGCTAACCGAAGCCAGCCGGCATATATTTCCTCCACGGACAAACCGACCGCGATGATCAAGGGAAGAGATTGAGCCTTGGCAACACTATAGAGTCTTTCGACTCCATCGATAGCCGAGGGCGTTACGAATGGTTCCTCGGCCGTCGCCAGCTTCCAGAACATCTGGGTCGTCACATAGTTCGTGCCGATAGCGCCCTGAATTTCTGGCGCGCGCAACAGCAATGTACCATCTGTGCCGTAGAGGCTGATGGCACCTTTTTCGCCCAGCTCCAGCGAACTGAACAGCGGGAGGAAGGCCGACAGGCGAAGGGAGAATACGGCAACGCCCGAAAACTTGCCCTTGGCATCCGTAAGCCTCCGGCTGAGAATAACAGCGGCTTCCTTCAAGGGAGAAATACTGACCATCTTTGCCGTAAAAAGCAGATCCTGCTTGCTGCGCTCATGGGTGAAGAAGAAGGCTTCGTTGGCAAAATTCGTACGCAAACGCGAACCGGTTTCAGAACTGAGCGTCAAATTCCCCTTGGCATCGAGAACATAGATTTCGCCAATTCCCACATCGCTTCCGGAGCCGCCCAGGAAAGCCCGGCGCTTCTGAGGATCAAATTGGAAATCCGGATCGACGCGCAACATTTCGCGCACCGACATCAGGGCTTGATCAGCCCCATGGAAAGTTTGCATGATCTCGCGCTTGACGGATACGCCGAGATTGTTTGCGGCCACCTCGGCCTGCGCCCAGTCCTGGTGCCGCTGGTCGGAAAGCAACAGACCGAAAAGCGCAATAAAGCCCGAAAGCGTGGCGACGAGCACAATGGTCCAAAGTATGACAGTAACACGCCGGCGACGGGACAACGCGACATCGTCTGCCGACAGAGTATGGGATGCGCCTTTCAACGATCGTCCTTCCGAAAGGGACGCGGCACGCACATTGAAAACGATGCTCCCGCAGTCTTTCGCAGCCAGGAACTGCGGTAGTGACCGTAGCATCGCGACGATTAACACCCTGTTACGGGAAAGCCTGCGTGCTTCCAGCGTAAAGCAACAGCCATAGGCAGCGCGCGGCACAACCGAACCACCGCTGAACTTCGTATCAGACACGATGATAGGGATGGCCCGAAAGAATGGTAACCGCGCGATAAAGCTGTTCGGCAATAAGGATGCGAACCAGCTGATGGGGCCATGTCAGCTTGCCGAGACAGAGCACGGCATCGGCTCTGGCATAAAGCGAAGGATCAAGGCCGTCCGCGCCACCGATTACGACGGCCAGATCGCGCTTTCCCATATCGCGGTAGGATCCAAGCAAAGAAGCGAAAGCGGGAGAATCCATCGCTTTGCCGCGCTCATCAAGCAGAACGAGCAGGGCTCCTTCAGGCAACGATTTCTCGATCATTGCCGCTTCTTCGCGCTTTCGCGTGTCTGCACTGGATGCGCGGCTTTCGGAAAACTCCGCCACACGCGAAAACTCAAGCCCGATGGCAGGGCCGGCCTTGGCAAAACGATCGAGATAACGAGCAGCAAGATCCTTTTCCGGGCCGGCCTTCAGGCGCCCGACGGCAAAAAGACCGATCCGCATCGCTTCACTCCATCCTGTACGTTATCGCCCGACTGGCGACACGTCCCAATCAAGGCAGACAAATGCTTCCGCCCCAACATATTCGTTGGACACGGGGCGCATTTCGCGCCAGCCGACCACTGCAATATGCCTGCAGTATCGGCAACTTCGTATTTTATCACACAAGACTTCCCGAAGCCTGCGGCTGCAGAGCTACACGAAAGTGCCCCATCATAATCGCTTTTCAGGAAACGCTCCCGAAAGCGATGATGCAAGGCCTAGTGCAATCGGCCATCTTCCATGTCCGGCGCGGCCCACATCTTCTCGATGTTGTAGAACTCGCGGATTTCCGGACGGAAAACGTGGACGATGATATCGCCGCCGTCGATCAGGACCCAGTCACCGGTTTCCAGACCTTCGACGCGGGCATTGCCTAGCCCTTCGTCCTTAAGATCAGAAATCAGATGGTCCGCAATCGCCGTCACATGCCTGTTGGACCGCCCCGAGACCACAACCATGTAGTCCCCAAGCGCCGATTTTCCGGCAATGTTGATGGTGACAATATCTTCCGCTTTCGAGTCCTCAAGACTTGTGAGGACCAGGTGAAGAGCACGTTCGGCAACATCGCTGCTTTGAACCGTGCTGTGCGGGAAAATGCGTGTGACACTTCCCTTCGCGTGTGCTGTTGTCAGGGACTTTTTCCTTTCCAGTTGAACAGAACAGGCACTACGACTCGTTTTGTCAGACGAACCGTCACACCAAATGTAGTCATCAATGCCTTAACGTTTCAAGACATGAGAAATAAATGATGGATTGTTCCCACGTTTTTGAAGCAAAGGGCAACGGCGAATCGTGCCCTGCTTAATCCGCCTTTGCCCTGAGCGCCGTGGAGCTTAAAGGTGAGCGTGGACCATGGATGAAGGTCCAGGCAGGTGCTGCGCGCGATGCAAGGCTTGCGGCATCGTCTTCGTCGATCCGCGCATACTCGAAGGTTTTGGCCATTTTTGACGAGAGATAGGCCAAGGTCGCTCCCGGCCGGTCGATGACGGCGATCGGATATGTCTTGGCGATCGCCTGCCAGTCCTGCCAGAGATGGAAGCTCTTCAGATTGTCCGCCCCCATGATCCAGACGAAGCGCACACCGCGATTTTTTTGTCGCACTTTTTCCAGGGTGCGCGCGGTGTAGCTCTGCCCCAGCGCCTGCTCGAACGCAGTAATCTTGATGCGGGGGTCGTGGGCAATCTTTTCGCAGAGGGCAATGCGTTCGGAAAGTGGCGCCAGCTGGTTGCGGCTTTTCAGCGGATTGCCCGGCGTCACCATCCACCACAGCTGATCGAGCTTCAATCGGCGCAGCGCAATATCGGCCACCAGCTCGTGGCCGGCATGGGGCGGATTAAAGGAGCCGCCAAACAACCCGACGCGCATGCCCGGCTCGACATGCGGCATCTTCAGATAGGCAGGGTTGACGCCGGTTTCATTCACTTAGGGGCGAACCTGACCATTACCGCGCACCCGGTACTTGAAGGATGTCAACTGCTCGACGCCGACCGGCCCGCGGGCATGCATCTTGCCGGTTGCAATGCCGATCTCGCCGCCCATACCGAACTCGCCGCCATCGGCGAACTGGGTCGAGGCGTTGTGCACGAGGATGGCGGAATCGATCTCGGCAAAGAACCGCTCGACGACGTCAGGATCTTCCGCAATGACCGCCTCCGTATGGGAGGAAGACCATTTGCATATGTGCTCGATCGCGCCTGACACCCCATCAACCAGCGCAACCGAGATGATGGCATCAAGATATTCCGTCGCCCAATCCTCTTCCGTGGCAGCGATCAGGCCGGGCATCATGGCGCGCAGTTCTTCGCAGGCTCGGATTTCGCAGCCCGCTTCAATCAGCGCCGTGAGCAGCGGCATGACAAACCGATCCTTGGCCGCGCGATCGATCAGCAAAGTCTCGGCCGCACCGCAAATGCCGGTACGCCGCATCTTGGCATTGATGACAATCTTCTTCGCCATCTCCACGTCAGCGGACGTATCGACATAGACGTGGCAGACACCCTCAAGATGGGCAAAGACCGGCACCCGCGCCTCGTTCTGCACGCGTGCCACAAGGCTCTTGCCGCCACGGGGTACGATCACGTCGATCATTCCGCCAAGTCCCGTCAGCATGGCACCAACCGCTGAGCGATCTGCCACCGGCACCATCTGGATCGCGTGCTCTGGAAGCCCGGCATCCCTCAAGCCTTGCACCAGGCAGGCATGGATAGCCTGTGATGAATTGAGGCTGTCGGAACCGCCACGCAGAATCACGGCATTGCCGGCTTTCAGGCACAGCGCGCCAGCATCGGCTGTCACATTCGGACGACTCTCATAGATCACGCCGATTACACCGAGCGGCGTGCGAACGCGCTCGATATGCAGACCGTTCGGCCGGTCCCATTCCGAAATGATATGGCCGACCGGATCTGGCAGGTCTGCAATGGCGCGGATTGCATTGGCCATGTCGAGCACACGATTTTCCGTGAGTGTCAGGCGATCGAGGAAGGAGGCGGCTACACCCGTCTCACGGGCATTTTCAAGATCAAGCGCATTGGCGGCAAGGATCTCGTCCTTGCGGGCGACGATCGCACTTGCCATGCTGACGAGAGCGGCATGCTTGCGCTCGGCCGAGGCGATGGCCAATGGCCGGCTGGCAGCGCGCGCCTGACGGCCGATGACGGCCATGATTTCTTGGATTTCTTTTTTGCGTGCATCGTCAAGCATGTGCGTCACTCCTCTCCGGCTCGGCCTCCCGCCTGGCCGCCGTCATTACCATGTCGTCCCGATGAACCATGGCCGAACGCCCGGCATAACCGAGAATCGCGGCAATCTCCGCCGATTTGCGGCCCGCAATCTGGCGGGCTTCATCGGCATCATAGCCGGCAAGCCCGCGCGCGATCTCGCGGCCTTCCGATCCGATGATCGCAATGGTATCGCCGCGGCTGAACGAACCTGTCACCTGCCGCACGCCCGCCGGAAGCAGGCTCTTGCCGGAACCAAGTGCATTTTCCGCACCGGCATCGATCACGATGCTGCCCGCCGGCAACAGTTGCCCCGCAATCCAGGTTTTTCGCGCGGTTACGGGGAAAGCCGAAGGTGCAAACCAAGACGACCGCGCACCCTCGACGATTGCCTGCAGGGGACGATCCGTCTTGCCGGAGGCAATGATCATCGCGCAACCGGCGACCGTTGCGATCTTGCCGGCGTCGATCTTGGTGCGCATGCCGCCACGCGACAATTCGGAGGCCGCACCGCCCGCCATCGCCTCGATCTCGGCGGTAATGGCAGGAATGGTTTCGAGAAAACGCGCTTCGGGATCGAGATGCGGCGGCGCCGTATAGAGCCCGTCAATATCCGACAGCAGCACCAGCAGATCCGCGCCCGTCATGGTCGCGACGCGCGCGGCCAGACGATCATTATCGCCATAGCGGATTTCCGAGGTGGCGACCGTATCGTTTTCGTTGATAATCGGCACCGCACCGATCTTCAGAAGCTGGCTGATGGTGGCGCGCGCATTGAGATACCGGCGGCGTTCTTCAGTGTCGCCTAGCGTCAACAGGATCTGGCCTGCCACGATAGCGTCCAAGGAAAGGCTTTCCGACCAGGCGCGGGCAAGCGCAATCTGTCCCACCGCTGCTGCTGCCTGGCTCTCCTCGAGCTTCAGGACACCGGACGGCAAATCAAGCACGCTGCGACCGAGCGCAATCGCGCCTGAGGAAACGACGAGCACATCGATACCCTTCGCCTTCAGTGCGGCGATATCAGCGCACATGCCATCAAGCCATTGTTTCTTCAGACCCGTTCTGCGATCGACCAGCAGCGCCGAACCGATCTTGATGACGATCCGGCGGTATTTCTCCAGCGGTTTGCGGGTCGCGGCCATGTCAGTCGTCGTCCCCAACCGTCTGGGCTCGTACAATGATATCGCGCAAGCCCCGGAGCGTCTCCGTCATGCCGGTCCCGACGATGGCAGAGAGCAGGAGCGGGGTCTGGCCACAGGCCTTTGCCAGCGCCTTCTGCTTGTTCTTCAACTCGTCCGGATCGAGCACATCGATCTGCGACAACGCGACAATCTCCGGCTTGTCGAGGAGCTCACCACCATAGGCTTCCAGCTCGGCCTTCACCGTCTTGTAAGCCTTGGCGACATCTTCTTCCTGTGCGGAGACGAGGTGCAGCAAGACGCGCGTGCGCTCGACATGGCCGAGAAACCGGTCACCAAGGCCAATGCCCTCGTGGGCACCTTCGATCAGGCCGGGAATATCGGCAAGAATGAACTCGCGGCCATCGATCGTTGCGACGCCGAGGTTGGGGTGCAGCGTCGTGAACGGATAATTGGCGATCTTCGGGCGGGCACGTGTGCAAGTCGCCAGGAAGGTCGATTTTCCGGCGTTGGGCAGACCGACCAGACCCGCATCGGCGATCAGTTTCAGCCGAAGCCAGATGGTTTTTTCGTCACCTTCCAATCCCGGATTGGCCCAGTTGGGCGCCTGGTTGGTGGAGGACTTGAAATGCGTATTGCCGAAACCGCCGTTGCCACCGGCAGCAAGACGAAACCGCTGCCCCTCGGCGATCATGTCGACGATCAGCGTTTCCTGATCTTCCTCGAAGATCTGTGTTCCGACAGGCACCTTCAACGTCACATCCGCACCACCCGCACCAGTTCGGTTGCGGCCCATGCCGTGGATGCCCGTGCCTGCCTTGAAATGCTGCTGGAACCGGAAGTCGATGAGCGTGTTCAAACCGTTGACGGCTTCAACCCACACATCGCCGCCGCGTCCGCCGTCACCACCATCGGGACCGCCGAACTCGATGAACTTCTCGCGCCGGAACGACACGGCACCCGCCCCGCCGTCGCCAGAGCGGATATAGACCTTCGCTTCATCGAGAAATTTCATCGTCTTGCCAATCGTCGTTGTACTGACCGCAGTGAGCCGCCATCGATATAGCCGCTGGCAGCTGAGGTCAAAGATTATCCTGTCATTTCCGCCCTGCCGAAGCACTCCGATGCCGGTTTAGGCTCGATAGACTTGCAGGGCATATGAAAAATGCGCCGGGAATACCCGGCGCATTTGTTTTCAAAGGATCACGACTTGCGCAGTCCTGCTGCCGTCACTGCCGTTTCGATATGGCTAACCACGGCATTTCGCGCCAGAGCGTAGATATCGGTACAACCGGTGATCTCGAAACCGAGCTTGCGCTGCAGCTTCAGCGATGCCTGATTATCGGCGAACACACCCGAATGCAGAACGACCTGCGGCATGCGCCGGAAGAACCGTTCCACCGCGGCATGCACCGCTTCACGGGCATAGCCCCGTCCCCAGTAATACCGGTTCAGCCAGTAGCCGATGTGCCATTGCCCATGGCGCACCTCCAGCCCGACGCAGCCGATATGAACATCGTCTCCATCGGTGATGGCGAGCGTCCAGCCGGCATAGAGGCCGGAATTCTGGCGCACCAGCCAGTCCAGCGCATCCTGCCGGAAATAGGGCGTTGCTACCCGCGCCAGCATACGCGAGACCTGATAATCGCCGAGCGACTGGGCAACCGCATCGGCATCATCAAGCCGATGGGGCCGCAGGATCAGCCGCTCCGTGTGAATGGTCGGACAGGGGCCGAGATCGGACTTTGCAGTCGCGACCGGTCGTTCACGCAGATGAGCGGTCATCTCCGACCTCCCCAGCTGCGCAACGACATCCAGGTCTTGCGATCAAGCCTGTACCATTCGACGGCCATCATGCCGCCGAGCGCCAGACTGTCGACCATTCCACTTCCCTGGAACTGGAAGCCGCATTTCTGGATGACCCTCCGCGATGCGACGTTCATGACCCGGCACCGGGCATCGATCTGGTCGATGTCGCGGGTGCGGAAAGCCATGTCCGTCAGTGCCTGGGCAGCCTCTGTGGCATAGCCCTCGTTCCAATACGGTTCGCCCAGCCAATAACCGAGCTCGGCCGTCTTGCCGTCGGCGTGCGGTTCGATACCGCAACAACCGAGAAACGCGCCATTATCCGCTTTGGTGATCGCGTAGACGCACTTGCCAATCGCGCCCGTCTTTGTACGTCGTACAAAATCCGCAGCGTCGGCCACCGTATAGGGATGCGGCATGCGCGAAACCATGGTGGCGATATTGGCGTTGTTGGCAAGATGGGCAAGGGCGTCGATATCGTCTTCATGCGGCGTGCGCAAAACCAGCCGTGGCGATAACAATATCGGGCAATCGGTCCTTGACCGTTGAGGCCTCAACCTCTCCTCGGGGGACCGGGACTGGTCCTGCCGCAACAATTCGGTTTGCATCTTAAATCCTCCAAAGACACGAAAAAGGGGAGTTGGGTATTGCCCCATCTCCCCTTTTATCTTTGGCGAAAACCAGATGCGGTCAGCCGGGTCGATGAGACGCCGGCTGTTTTAGAGCGCTACCGGCTTATTCCGCTGCTTCCGCTTTCGGCATGACAGACACGTACACGCGGCCATTGGCCTTGGTACGGTAGTTCACGTTGCCTGCCGTAAGCGCAAAAATGGTGTGGTCCTTGCCGAGGCCGACATTGGCGCCCGGATGCCACTGCGTACCGCGCTGGCGCAGAATGATGTTGCCCGGAATGACGACTTCGCCACCGAACTTCTTCACGCCAAGGCGCTTGGAGTTGGAATCGCGACCGTTGCGCGAAGAACCGCCAGCTTTTTTGTGTGCCATGGTATGTCTCCTTTAAACCTTAGATCCGTTGTCTCAGTTTGCAGCTTCAGCGGCAGCGTCTTCAGACTTCTTGGAAGCCTTCTTCGCCTTCGCGCCGGCAACAGCAGCGATGTCCAGGATGCGGACAGTCGTCTGGTGCTGGCGATGACCGCGCGAGCGCTTCGAGTTCTGGCGGCGACGCTTCTTGAAGGCGATGACCTTCTTGGCGCGACCCTGTTCCACGACCTCGGCGCTGACAACGGCACCTTCGACAAACGGAGCACCGATGGTTGCATCGGCACCGACGCCGACCATCAGGATCTCGGTGAATTCAATCTTGTCGCCTGCTACGCCGTCGAGCTTTTCGATCGTGACGACATCATTGGCGGCCACGCGGTACTGCTTACCGCCGGTCTTGATGACTGCGAACATTTTTTATCCTTTCATGTTCGTTTCGGCTCTCCACCCAGAGGGTAGGGCCGTCTTTTTGCCAGTCGGACAATGACGGAACCAAAAGGCCCCGCCGGTGAACGGGCGCAACAGGCACCCGGCGCGGTGAGGACATGCCACACCACTTCAGGAGCCGCGATTAATGGAAGAGACAAAAACTGTCAAGACGAGGCGGCTGATTTTACGTCATTTTCATGAAATCGCCCCCTTGCCATCCTGCACGTCTGCCGCTATGAACCGCCTCGCGCTTCAAAAGCGTCGACCAAGGATGACCCGGAGAGGTGGCTGAGTGGTCGAAAGCACCGCACTCGAAATGCGGCATACGGGCAACCGTATCGTGGGTTCGAATCCCACCCTCTCCGCCATTACCAACCTGCCAAGGCTTCCTCGAGCAGCCACCTTCCTCCATCTTGGATACCATTACCAAATTGGCAAGGGCCAAACTCTCGGCACGACCAACGATCTTCGACGCATTCCGTAGTGCAGATCCGCAATTTGATGATCACAGCCGGCGGGATTGGGTAATGCTCATTGGTCAGACATATGGTTCTGACGTCTTAAGAAAATGCGGTTTTCCCAGCACGTCGATCGGCGTATGTTGAAACCGCGTTGTCTCTTCCGGATATCTCAACCCTCATTGATCTGGAGAGTGTCAGGTCTTGAAGGAGATCGCTTACGGCCGAGTAATGGAAATACGACACTCTTGCAGCTTGGCTCCACGCCTATCTTGTGGGCTGCATAGTCATTGAAAACCACCGTACCGAAGTTTGACGCGGTAAAATAATCGAAGGCGGAATGCTCGACGGCGTTAACTTCCGGGAAGAAAAAGGTGAAGGCGGATTAATCCACCAAGCTCCAAAAGCCATGCTTCTTGCCGTGTCGGCTCTTCAGCTGCGCCACATAGACATCGTGGGACGGGCTGTCGTTGAATTCAAGAATGTGAGGGGCAAGAGCTGCGCACTTCTCAAGATGACGCGCCGCATGCTTGTATCGGCTCGATCGTCCGCTATCGAGCGTGAAGTCGATCATGGAGCGAAGAACGATCGTCGCGGCGAGCGGGTGCTTCTCGGCCAGAGCTTCAGCCGCCGGCGTCATCAGTTCGTAGAGGTCACCGTCGAGCTCTGCCCTTCGCGTCACGATCAGCTTGCCGGCTTCATCGAGCATCGGCCAGCGCAGGAAAAATTCCATTGCCTGGTGAACATTCGGGAACGCCTGAACGTATGCGAACGCCTTATCCTCGGCCTCAAGATCATCGAAGTCGGCTAATTTTTTCAGGAACGCGCGCAGATGCACGTCGTTCAGCGATTGCTCGAACCACCTCCATCGATCGGCCTGGGCTTCGTCTGCACGTCCCAAGGCTTCGAGCGTGGCGAGCCGAGCGAGTTGCCATTCCATGGGAACGTCGGCCCGGCCTTTGGTCTCGATCTCGTCCAGCGCCTGGAGCGCTGCAGTGGCTCGTCCTGCGGACAGCAGCCGGCCGGCGATGTCAGCGGCTACCAAAGGCACCCTAAGTGTCTTTCCAGGCTGCTGGGCGATATAGGCATCAACGTCGCCCTGAGCGTCCGCGATCTCCTGCAGAGCAATCCGCGCCGTCAGCTCGCGATGATTCCCATAGACGTCGTCTTCGTAGATCGGACTTCTGCTACTCCAGCCGATGACCCGACGGTCGCTTTCAGCGGGCTTCTCCTGGGGCTCCTTCGACCATCGAATGAACAAGGCCTTCAGATGTTCGAGGCCTTTGTTGCCGAGCGCCGCAACCATGCCTGTGATCAATTGGTCATACTGGCCATAGCCATTGTCCTGAACCGCTGAGAAGATCTTGGTGGCAAGGATCTCGGGATCGATACCGGCCGCCCCGGCGATGACGCCGGCGTCGGTGCAAGCCTGGTGGAAACTTTCAATAAGCGAACCGCTGCCGTCGTCGGATCTCTGGAAAATTGAATCGGCGATGGCGAGAAACTGCCAGATCAGTTCGAAGCCCTCTTGCGGATCATCGACGGCGACAACATCGACGATCGTCTTGCGCTGCGTTTCCAGATCGGCCTTGAGCGCCTTCACCTTGCGCCAGTTGATAAAGGTTCGGGCACGAGCAATGCTGGCAAGGCGCTTTCGGACCTCGCGGGAGACCTCGGCACTGCTGTGATTGCCGGCAAGCTCCATCCGAAGTCGCCGCTTATGAGCGGCGCTGCCGGTGCTGATTTCTATCAGAAGTTCGGCAAGCCTCTGAGCGCCAAGTGCCTCGAGATTCTTCGCATTCAATGTCGTCTTTGCTGCCATTTGTCTCGCCATCTGGTTCGCGCCAACCTTACCTTGCGAGGGCTGGAAGTCCAAGATCGGAGGCCAGAATAACCCTCCTTGGTTCCGCTCCTGGAGCATCATCGGCATGATCTTCAACCATTGATTGAAGGTCACATGGCAACGATCGGAAAACTCCGAGAGCGCTGGCGAGCCCAGGTTCACTCGCGACCACGGCATACTCCATGCCCGGCTCTCCTGAGCTGTCATCGAACACTCTGTCAGCTTGCGCGTCTGGCGGTCTGGCTGATGGTGACTGCGCCTTCACCGAAGGTCGCAGCCCCGGATGTTTTCTGCGAGGTTCTCGCAAACTCACCGGCCATGTCTCCGAGCTGGAACTGGCCGATCATGAGGCGCAAACGACCGGCTTCCTTCGCCAGGATTGCGCTTGCTGCATTGGTTTCCTCGACCATCGCGGCATTCTGCTGCGTGACCTGATCCATTTTGTTGACCGCAGAATTGACCTCTGCAAGTCCCATCGACTGCTCTTTAGCCGACGTCGCAATTGCATCCATATGCATGTTGATCGTAACGATGTAGCCCTCGATGGTCTTGAGCGCCTCCCCCGTCTCGCTGACGAACCGAACGCCCGTCTGGACCTCTTCCGTGGAGTTGCGGATAAGTTCCTTGATCTCCCTTGCCGCCTGCGCAGAGCGTTGCGCAAGTTCGCGCACTTCCTGCGCGACGACAGCAAACCCCTTGCCCGCCTCGCCTGCCCGTGCCGCCTCGACACCTGCATTCAAAGCGAGAAGGTTGGTCTGGAAGGCGATCTCATCGATCACACCGATGATGTTCGAGATCTGGGATGAAGAATGCTCGATCCGCTGCATGGCATTGACGGCATTGGACACCACGGCCCCCGAATGAGCGGCACTCTCGTTAGCCTGGCGCGCCACGGAACGCGCTTCTTCTGTTCTTCTTGACGAGTTGGTCACATTCGCGGTGATCTGATCAAGGGCGGCCGCCGTTTCCTCAAGCGAGGCGGCTTGATGTTCTGTCCGTCTCGACAGGTCATCGGCGCTGTGGCGAAACTCCCGCGTGCCGTCGTCAATATGCACCGTCGTGTCGTTCACCGCACGCAGTGTCTTGCCGAGTTGATTGACCGCAGTGTTGAGATCGTGACGGATGGCTTCAAACTCCGGTGCAAGCGGGTCTGACAGCTCGAAGCAAAGCTCGCCGGAGGCAAGCCGACGCAAGCCGCCTGCTATGCTTTCCGTCGCCCGATTGCGGCGATCGTTTGCGTCTGCCTCCTTTTCGGCAGCCAATTGGATGCGCTCCATCTCGGCCTTGGCTGAGACGATCTGCTGCTGCGCGATTTCATCGCCTCGAAGCTGAGCAGCCGTGGCCTCCTCAGTTGCTTTCTCTGCCAGCAGCAGCGCGGACGTGAGGGCAAACGTAATTGCGACGAGCACGCCGCTCTCGAGAACAAGGATGGCGGCGTGCAGGACAACACGAAGGATGTCGCTTTGCTCGGGAAAAACCGCCCAGGGGAGAACGAAATAGAGGGCCAGGTGATGGGTCGCAACAACGGCCGTATATCCCAGAATAGCGCGCCAATCGATCCAGGCCGCGCAGATAGCAAGCGTGGCGAAGAAATACATGTGCATGTCGATCTGGAGTGAAGATCCTGAAAACGTGTAAACCAAAACCGCTACCGCAGCCGCATGGGCCATGGAGGACACCAGACGTGTCGTTGGGCCGGTGCGATCGATCATCCAGCAAGCCGTTGCCACGCCGGCGATCAGGACGCTCGCAGCAACCGAAACAACATCGAAACCTTGCGGCCGCATGCCGTTGCGTAGTAGAATAACGGCGACGTCGATCCACAGCAGGGCGAGAATTCCGGAGGAAACGGTCCTGCGGAGATTGTAGAGAGCGTTCATTTCAAGTTTCCTGTTTACATGCGGAACTGACCGCTCCGTTGACAACGAGCCAAGCCCCTGCCTTCATCAAACGGGCCGGAAAATCTGGAGCCTCCGAATAGGCGAGGCTGATCCAGGGTCTTCCGCTGTTGGTGACCAGCATCCCATCGGCGGCGGCTATAATTGAGACAACCGACTGAGGAGTTTTTGTGGGGTTGGTGATGACGACCACGAACGGTCCACGTGGAACCATCCAGAGTATCGACAACAGCGACACGAACAGTGCGAACGTCCAGCCCACGATCGTGATGCTCAGTGGCCGTTCCGAATCCGAGTGGGGCGCCAAAGATTGCTGACCGTATACCAACGGCATGACTTCGCTTTCTCCCCTCTACGCCAAGGGCGATCGGAAGGAATCTGGCCTGAAGGCAATATCATTTCACCATAGGGCGGAAAGGCGCGCCACACGCACCTGATTGATTGACCCCAGCGATCGATGACATGGGACCTTGAGTCTAATCTAGGGAAAATTGACGAAAAAATCGTTACTGAAAGCGCCTGTGAAAGCATTGTCGGATGTGATTCGATGACCGCTAAACAGGCGATGTTCCGAAACCTCGGTTCCAATTTTTTCGCGCAGGCACCAATCCCATTCTCTCCGCTACTACCTGTGCTGCCAAGGTTTCTTCTCGCAGCTTTCTTCCAGGGCAAAAGCGGGTTTTTGATCCTTCGAAAGGGCCGTCCAAAGACTTGGCCGAAACCTGTGGTTTCCATTGCAGATGCCCGCTGCACTGCTTGTCTCATGCATCGGCAGTCCTGTACTCGTCACGCTCTCGTCCGCACCTCGAAGGGTTCACATGATCGATCGTACCAGCGTCTATTCAATGCCCGGAACATGCTTTGTCGATCTGACGCCCGCAACGGGCGGTGAGCGATATCGTATATTTCTTTCTATTCCCGAAGGGCCAGCGCCGGCCGGGGGATGGCCGCTTCTCGTTCTGACGGATGGCAACGCCACTTTCCCCTTCGCCGTCGCCAGCCTCACCACGCAGGCACCTTACCCAACGGGAACGAATGTCGACTGGGGAGTGATCGCGGCGATCGGTTATCCCTGCGATGAGGCCTATGATCCGCTCCGGCGTTCCTGGGATCTGGGACCTCCGCCCGGCAAGTCCTATCCGCCGTTCACCGAGGGCGGTCCTCCGGTTGTCACGGGAGGGTCCGGCCAGCTGCTGGGCTTTATCGAGGATACGCTTTTGCCGTGGATCGCAGAGAAGGTGGCTCTGGACAGGGGGCGAAGAACACTTTTCGGACACTCCTTCGGGGGACTTTTTACCCTCTATGCGCTGTTTGAACGTCCAGGCCTGTTTGCCAATTGGGTTGCGGCCAGCCCCTCCATCTACTGGGAGGACAGCGAAATCCTCAAAAAAGAAACTCAACGTCGAGACGCACCCGGCAATGCACCCTTTTTGCATCTGTCAGCCGGCGAATATGAGGGTGATGAACTCGCACCGTTCCAGCGCCAGAGTGAGGACGCTACCGCTCGCCTTGAGAAGAGAAAGCTGACGCAAACCGTCTCGCTCGCGAGAGAAATGGCGCAGCGCCTGGATGGCACCGTCGATGGATTGCGCACCCAGTTCGAGCTCTATGCCGGGGAGACCCACATGTCTGTTCTTGCTGCCGCGGTAAACCGCGCAATCGCTATTTCGTTCGCCGTTAACGGTGCAGAAGACGGCATCGTTAAAGGAAGCCCTTGAGAACAATCGATATCCGGCCCGGTCCGGCCTCAGTGAAGACCCGTTATCATCGAGACGATCTCATTCTTGTCGGTTTCCGACGTCTTGCGGACGCCGATCTGCTTGCCGCGCCGCAGCACGCAGATGCGGTCGGCAAGCTTGAAGACCTGATCGAGACTGTGGCTGATGATCAGGACGCCGATATCGCGGGTTTTCAGGGATTGCACGATGGTTTCGACCTTCGCTGTCTCCGCCACGCCCAGTGCGGCCGTAGGTTCGTCCAGGAGGATCAGCTTGCTCGCCCAATGGGTTGCACGCGCAATCGCCACACCTTGACGCTGACCACCCGACAGATCACGGATCGTCGAATGGGCGGACGGAATGCGCACATCGAGATCCGTCACCAGCTTCTCGGTTTCGGCGATCATGCGGCGCCGGTCCAGAAGGCCAAATCGGTTTACCGGCTCACGACCCAGGAACATGTTCATGTAGACCGGCTGCTGGTCGGCGAGTGCAAGGTCTTGGTAGACGACCTCGATACCGTGGGCACGCGCCATCGTGGCGTTTGCCATGGAAACGGTTTGGCCTTCGATCGCCACCGAACCTGCTGTCGGCGCATAGACCCCCGAGATGATCTTGATAAGCGTGGATTTTCCGGCGCCGTTGTCGCCAACCAGTGCCACGATTTCGCCGGGATGGACATCGAGCGAGAAATTCTCGATCGCGGTGATCGCGTCGAAAGTCTTGCGAATACCCTTCAGGGACAGAACCGGCTCAGATGGAGTCATTGTCATCGTCTTGTCTCCTCAAACCGGCCAAGCCGCGGCTTCGCCGAAGCTGTTTTCGATTGTTTCGACCTTCGGCGCACCGCGGGAAATTCCCGACACGCCAACGACGTAAGCGCGGGTCACGAAAGCCTGGCCGCGAAAGCCGAAGACAGCCGTGTCTCCAGGTCTCGGAGACTGCGGTCCGCTGGCGTCAATCATCGCGTAATAATCGATGGCCGAGGGTGGTGGCACCTCGACACGTCTCAATGCGGAGGCAGCGGTGGAGGGTTCGCTCCCCACAAGCGCCTTGACGTCATAGTCCGGGAAGATGGGATCGATATAGAAGCCACCGCCGAAGCAGTAAGCCTTCCCGCCGTGCAGGTGCGAAACCTCGGTGAGATAGAGAACAGCAGGCAGCTCCGGAAGATCCTCTACCGCATGCAGCGCGGTTGTGCCGTGCAACCCGTTGCCCGGCTCACATTGCGTGGCTCCAGCCTCGGCAAGAGCCTGCAGCAGAACCGATGAGGTAGTCCCCGGCGCATTGACCTCGATATCGGCCCGGCCGGCATGCATCAATGCATCACGCGCGCGGGTCAGGGTATCGAGATTGGCGGTTGGCAGGACCTTGCGCTTGCCATGGTCGAAAAGAAGCGCCGGGAAGGTGGTGATGCCGGCAAAGCAACCTCCTTCAATGGCATCCAGTTGCTCGGCGACAGCCACGATGTCTTCTGCAGGAAAGCCGCCTTCGTGCCCCCGGTAAAATGTATCTCCTTCTGCGCAAATCCTCGCGAGCAGCTTCTGCATGTAGCCGGACCGTTTTGCACCGGCAGCGGCCTCCCTTGCCTTCGCATCGTTGAAGACAGTCCAGTAGTCGGGTCGAAAACGATTGGCCGCGGCATCCGCCTCATGGCGCGCCACCTGCTGGAGGTGCCCGAGATGGCCGATCGTCAGGCCAGCCTTGCTCGCAGCCCGCGCACAGGCCATGTCGACGGCGACTGCACGGTCGATCCCGCCGCGCTTGACGGCATCGCAGAATGAACTCGCCCGCCCTACCTGTTTGGTCATGGCGAAGATCTTCAGTCCATGCTTGTCGGCTTCCGATTGTAGAATCCGGGCATTGGCTTCGACGGCATCGAGATCAAGCACATAGGCGTTTGCGGGGATCAGCCCCTTCTGGTGAAGCGCCATTGCGCTTTCAATGAACGCCGGATTGCGGCGGCGAAGAACGTCGAGAAACATGGCAACCTCCCTTAGCGTGCTTTTTCGCGCAGCGAGACGGCGACTGCAGCGAGAATGATGAGACCACGAACGATCATCTGGTCGGATACGGAAAGACCCATCAGGATCAGCCCATTGTTGAGCATGCCCATCATCAATGAGCCGACGAGCGCACCGATGACCGAACCCTTTCCTCCATTGAGCAGCGTGCCACCGACGATGACGGCGGCGATGACCGTCATCAGGTCGCTTTCGCCCAGCGTATACTTCGCAGCCTGAAGGCGACCGGCATAGAGCAGTCCGGCCAGCGCGGCGACCCCGCCACTGATCATCATGACGGCAACGCGGATACGCGCAACGCTGATGCCCGAAACGCTTGCCGCGCGGCTGTTATCGCCAGTGGCAAGAACATGGGCTCCAAATCGCGTCTCACGATAGATGATATGACCGATCGCCACCGCAAGAACGGTCCACCAGACGAGCGAGGGGATGCCAAGGATCGAGCCTGAGCCGAAAAAGCCGGTAAAGGTCGAGTTTGTGACCGGGATCGAGCGCAGATCGGTCAACGACCGCGCGACACCGGCAAAGAGGCCCATCGTCGCAAGCGTCACCAAAAATGATGGCAAGCGCACATAGGCGACTAGCAGGCCATTGATCAGGCCGATGAGCAGACCGCAACCCAGGCCGATGACAATGCCGGCGGCAATACCATAGGTCTCCATCGCAACGGCTGCGGCAAGTGCGGCCACGGCAACGGTGGAGCCGAAAGACAGGTCGATCTCGCCGGCAGAGAGCACGAAGACAAGGCCAATAGCCATGATCGTCGCCGGCGCCGTCTGAAGCATGATATTGGTGAGGTTGCGCACCGTCAGAAAGCCGCTGTCTTTCAGCACGAGAGCGAAGAACAGGAAGATGGCCAGGAAGCCGAGATAGACGACATATTGCTGGAAGTTGATGCGGCGGGAAAGGCGCGCGAAAGGGGTAACGGCGGCAGGTGCGACACCGTTCGAAGACTGTGGCATGGAGTAATCCTCCGTAAACCGGCGGGAGAGGCGAAAGGGCGATGATCCGCCCTTTCGCGCGGGTTTTACTTCAGCGCGTCGAGAATGGACTGCGGTGCATCGCGGTTTAGCGATTCCTTCCAGCCATCGGCCACATTGGCCTTGGTAACCGTCAGGGCAGGGGCGACAACGAAGGCAGGAGCGTCCTGGCCGAGCAATGATTTCAGCCCGGCAGCAGCCATGGCGCGACCAAGTTCATAGGCCTTGTCGGCGACAAGAGCGACCACCGCACCGCCCTTGACCATGTCAAGACCGACAGGCTCGGCGAGATCGAGTGTGACGATCTTGGTCTTGGTGTTGCCGGCGGCGCGCAAGGCGGCGAGCACCCCGTCTGCCGGCTCAGCCCAGGTCACATAGATGCCGTCGAGATCAGGATTCTGCAGCAGCATCGCGGAGGCCAGTTCCTCGGCGCGCGCCGGATCGGTGATACCCTGCTGGGCGACGATCTTGATGTCGGGATAGTCCTTCTCGATGGTGGTCTTGAAGGCATTGTCGCGCTGGTTTGTCACGTAATAGGTGGCATCGTGGAAAATCCAGCCTACCTTGCCTTTGCCGCCAATTGACTTGGCCAATGCATCGGCCGCCTGCTTGCCCATCTGGAAGAGATCGTCGGTGACGATCGCCGCATAATCGGTGCCGTGCTTGTAGCCGGACGGGACATTGGACAGGAAGACGAGCTTGGTGCCATCGGTGACCGCTTGGCGGAAAGCTTCCGCGGAGGTGACCGGATCGAGCGGCAGGGCGAGGATGACGTTCGGCTTGGCGGCGAGCGCGGTTTCGATATCGCTGCGCTGGCGCGCGGCATCAAAACCGGCATCGGTGGTTACGACCACCTCAACCCCAGCGCGCGCGAACTCGTCCTTGGCGCCGGCAGTCACGGCGTTGACGAAATCCGAAGACGTATGCCAGAGCAACGCGGCCTTATAGCCCTTGTCCTTCAGTGCGGCCAGATCGGCATCGGTCAACGCGACGACTGCGCTCGGCGTGGCCGCTTCGCCTGCAGGGCCGACTGTCTGCGCGACAGCGGGTGCAGTCGCTAGCAGCAGTCCGGCAAGAATGGTGGCATTCAGCAGTTTCCTCATAAGCATTTTCGTTCCCTCTTTTCTATGGTTGAAGTGCTTAGTCCGTCACCCCGCAATAGCGGGTCATAAAGGTCGCGAAGGCGACGATGCCGGCGAGATATTCCTCGGTCTCGACGCGTTCCTCGAATGTGTGGCAATTGCGGATGTCGCCCGGTGCGCAGTAGACGGCGGGAATTCCCAAGCGATTAATGAAGAAGGGCGTTTCCGACCAGAACGGAGCGCCCTCAATGATACCCCGTCCCTGCATGGCACCGGAGACCGCTTCCGACAGCATGGTCACCTCCGGCAGATCCGTTGCAATTTCGGCTGCCGTCCCGCCAAGCGCATGGTCACGACCGGCAGGATAACTGATTTCCACACCGATCTCGGGATCGGCTATTGCGCCACGAATGACGGTTTCCAATTCGCTCGCCGCAGTGTCCAGAGATTCTCCCGGCAACAATTTGCGAATCAGCGACAATTTGCATTCTTCCGGTACGGCGATAAATCCGCCGCCCTGCAGCCCGGTGATCAAAAGGAAGCTGCGACCGATCAGGTCGTGGGAGGCGCGGGTAGAAACGTCCTCCGAATGCCGCCACAAGGCCGACATGACGGCATGGCTCGCCTTCAGCGCATCCCTGCCGAGTTCCGGCACGCCGAAATAAGCCGATTTTCCCGTGATCGTTATATCGGCGATAAAGAAACCGATCTGGGCTGGATAAACAGAAAGGCGCGTTGGCTCGACATAGACGACGAAATCGGGCCTTTCGATTTCACCCGTCTCGATCCGACCGACATAGTCCTTGATGCCCGCCGAAATACCGGTACCGGGCTCGCCGCTCTCCTCGTCACCGACAAAAGCAAAGGCAACATCGCCGCCCAATGTGACACCAGCGCGATCAAGGAGCGAGAGCGCTGCGAGCGCCGTGCAGATCCCGGCCTTGAGGTCACCGGCCCCGCGACCCCAGATCTGCCCATCGATGATCGGCCCCGAAAATGGATCTTCGCGCTCCGTGCCGGCCCAATGCTCCCGCCAGCCCTCGACATGCACGGTATCGGTATGGCCGATGAACAGCAGCCGCTTGCCGGCTGACTTGCCCTTGCGCTCGCCCCAGATATTTGGCCGTCCCGGCAAAAAATCGGCCTTCTGGACCGCATCAATGCCGCGTAACCGCATCTGCTCTTCCAGATAGGCGACGAAATTGGCTTCATTGCCGGTTACGCTGTTGCGGCCGATGGCCCCGCGCAGAAGATCGATCGCCACCTCCCGATCCAGAGCCTGAAGAAACCGCTCCTGAAGACCATCGGCACGATCCGTCATTGTGCAGCCTCCCGCTTCACGACGACTGCGGCCGGCGGCAATGAGATTCTTCCCTCGGGCGCATCAGCCCCGAACAACGTATTGTGCAGATGGCTGAGGCCGATTGCCGCCGCACCGATAAGGGCGGCGCGGGCACCGAGCTGGCTTGCCTCGACATCAACGGGGTAGGGGAAACATTTCGGCAGGAAGGTCCGGACACGATCGAGGATTTCCGGCCTCAAGCCAATGGAGCCGCCCAGAATGACCTTCTGCGGATTGGCCACGGCTGCAATCGCGCCGATGCCGCGGGCAAGATAGCGCCCGGTATCATCCAGTACCTTGATCGCGGTCATGTCACCGGCGGTCGCCCGATTGAATATCGCGGGAACAGACAGTGTTTCGCCCGAGGCCGCCCTGAAGCGCTCTATAATCCCCCCCGAGGCGACGGCACGTTCAAATGCGCCTGAACGAAGCGACTCCGCCTCAAACGGATCCGCACCGAAGGGCATGAAGCCGAGTTCACCAGCCGCATGGCTTGCACCACGCACAAGATGACCGCCGACCATGAGACCACCGCCAATACCCGTGCCGACTGCGATATAGGCAAGATTGTCGACACCTTGTCCCTGGCCGAGCCAGTTTTCGCCGAGCACGGCGAGGTTGACGTCATTTTCGAGCATGACATCACATCCGAAGCCCACCTCGAAGGCTGCCGCGACATTCATCGCGTCGAAGCCTGAAATATTGGGAGCAAGCAGAATGCGCCCCGTTACATCATCCGGTGCCCCGGGAGCCCCGATGACGGCGAGGCGAATGCGCTCGCGCGATATCCCCTGACTTTCAGCAGAGCGGAAACACATTTCGACGATTTGATCGATCACCGGCTGGCCGCCGCGAGCATTGGTCGGCGCCACCTCTTCCGCAACGATCTGACAGGTAAGATCGGCGATTGCCACCCTGACCTTGGTACCACCGAGATCGACGGCGGCAATATAGGCCGCATCCGGTACGAGTTCATAAGTGACGGCGGTGCGTCCGACATGGCCGCTGGTGCGTCCGGTTTCGCGTACCCAACCCTCGATCTCGAGCTGGCGGACGATCTCGGAAATTGTCTGTTTCGAAAGACCCGTCTGCTTGGAAATCGATGCGCGCGAAATCGGCCCGCCATGCACGATGGCCTCCATGACGGCGCGTTGGGAAAATTTGCGCGATATCCGCAGGGTTTCGCTCACGACCACCTCATTTAATTCGTTCAGTTACCGAACTAACTAGATTGCCAAATTTTTGTCAAGCTGCCGCGATCGAAAATTCTCGCGCGGTCTTTGATCAGAGAGTCATGGAGAGGAATTAGCTGGGCCCGGCTTCTTAGCCGGGCGGCGCATCAGCGCAAAGGACAATGCTCGCTAAAGAAGTTGAGGTTCCAAGCCTGCAGATTCATCAGTGTCATTCGGTAAACCTAGCGTTGCGAGCAATACCTCGACGGCGGCTGCCGTATCGAGGAGCCTCCGATCCCCGCCGTTTGCCCCCATGAGCATGATGCCCGCGGGTAGACTTGTGGTTCGCAACGGCAGAGTGATCGCAGAAAGGTCGAACTGGTTGGCAACCTGCGTGTTGCGCAAAAGCAGATCCTCGACCCGCCTATATTCGAATTCGTCAGTTTCCACTGTCGCGATCGGTACTGCGGATATGGGGGTCGCGGGTAAAAGAATGGAGTCAAAGCCAGCGATCCGTTCATCCATACGTTGGGCAAGAACGACGCGCGTGTCAAGAATAGCCTCAAGATCAGCCGTGTTGACTTGCGCCCGCCGCCGCAAGGTAGATGTTACGCGCTCATCAACCAGGGGATTTTCATCATTCAGCCAGCCAGCATGAACACGGCTTGCCTCTATGCCTGCGATCGAGCCGATCTGTGTTGCCTGGCGAAACTCCTCGAGAAGATCGTCAATCATCACGTCGACGATCTCGCAGTCAGCTTTGCGCAATCGGCCTACAACCTGGTCAAAAGCTGCTAGGATATCGGTCTGCGTATCCTGGAAAAGTCGCCCGCGGGGAATACCGACCTTCAGCTCAGAGAGCGGCACGGTCTGTAGCGGCGAGGGAACTTCACCGGCCATGATGGCATCGGCAAGCGCGCAGTCAGCAACCGTACCCGCAAGCGGCCCGATGGAATCAAGGCTCGGCGCAAGTGGAAACGCGCCGACCAGCGGCACCCTCCGCGCAGTTGGTTTGAACCCGACAATACCATTCAAAGCCGCCGGAATACGTACGGACCCTCCGGTATCGGATCCGATGGCAATGTCGCAGGTGCCTTCCGCCGCAGAAACGGCTGCGCCAGAGGAGGAGCCACCAGGAATGAGCGCTGCGTCAAATGCGTTTCCCGGCACAGGATAATGCAGGTTGAGACCGACTGCAGTGAAAGCGAATTCCGTCATGTGAGTCTTGCCAAGGATGATCGCCCCGGCATCCCGAAGCCGGCGAACGATTACGGCATCTTCGGTGGCCGCAGCTTCCTGACGGCGAATGACCGAGCCGGCCAGGGTCGGTTCGCCAGCAATATCGAACAGGTCCTTGATCGAGATGATCTTGCCATCCATCGGGCCGAGACTCTTTCCGGCTGCGAACCTCGCATCTGCCGCACCGGCTTCCGCACGGGCCGAATGAGGGTAGAGCGTGACATAAGTCCGCTCCTGATCCCGACGCGCATCAAGACGCGTCAGAATATCTTCGAGGCGGTTGCGAATAGGACCTTGCTGCTTGATCATGCCAACCCGATTTCAGTTAAGAGACGAAAAATTCTTAGCAGGTCGATTGACCAAAACCAGCTATCGATTCTCATGGGCTCAAGGCGATTTGTCCCGTTGGATATAGGCTGGACACTCGCAAAATCTCGGCGCACTTGCGCAAGACTGCCGCTCACGCCATGAGTAGCGCCATGACGCAGAAGATGCAGAACATTGCCGTGATCGGCGCAGGCCCGGCCGGCCTGATGGCGGCAGAAATGCTGTCGCATGCCGGCCATCATGTGACAGCCTACGAAGCGATGCCGTCGGTGGCGCGCAAATTTCTGCTTGCCGGAAAATCGGGGCTGAACATCACGCATTCCGAACCGTTCGAACAATTTGCAAACCGCTTCGGCCCTGCGAACGCCGCCCTGCGCCCTGCGCTTGATGGCTTCACGCCGGAGCAGGTGCAGACATGGGCTCATTCGCTTGGGACAGAGACATTTGTAGGCACCTCCGGCCGCGTTTTTCCAAAGGTAATGAAGGCGTCTCCCCTGCTCCGATCCTGGCTGAAGCGGTTGGAACAGCAGGGTGTAGCGATCCTGACACGGCACCGCTGGATCGGCTTCACGCCCACGGGTGAACTGCGCCTTGAAACGCCCGATGGAGAGACGTCGGTCGCCTGCGAAGCAACCCTTCTCTCCCTCGGTGGTGCAAGCTGGCCACGGCTGGGGTCGGATGCGGCCTGGGTGCCGGAGCTTGGACGCCTCGGCGTTGAGATCGCTCCTTTTCGTGCTGCCAATTGCGGCTTCGATGTGGACTGGAGCGACATTTTTCGCGACCGTTTCGCAGGCGCGCCGCTGAAATCCGTAACAGCCACATCCGATGCCGGCACGTTTCCCGGCGAATTCGTCGTGACCCGAACAGGGATTGAGGGCAGCCTGGTCTATGCCCACGCCGCAGCCTTGCGCGACCGGCTGGAGAGCGGACATGAAACATTGCTGACAGTCGATCTTGCCCCTGGTCGCCCGATCGAAAAACTGGCAAGAGACCTTGCGAAGCAGGGCGGCAAGGCGAGCTTGTCCAGCCGTCTGCGCAAAGGAGCTGGAATAGAGGGGGTAAAGGCCGGACTTGTCAGAGAATTGGCCGGCAGCGGCGATGCAGCACAATTGGCAGAGGTCATCAAGGCGCTCCCAATTCGCATCGTGAGACCCCGCCCGATCGCCGAGGCGATTTCGTCGGCTGGCGGCATCCTCCTCACCGAGATCGATGAAAATTACATGTTGAAGCGATTGCCCAAAATCTTCGTGGCCGGAGAAATGCTGGACTGGGAAGCGCCGACGGGCGGATACCTGCTGACAGCCTGTTTCGCCATGGGCAAGGCGGCAGCTGAAGGCATAAGCCGCTTTCTCGCTCAAAAGTAAGTTGGCCGTGACCTTATAGAACGATGCGAGCTTCCACCCCGTCACTCGCTCCGCTTGCCGGGGAACGAAGTTCGAAAGTGCCGTTCATCTGAGCGATGAGCTTGGTGACGATGGAAAGGCCGAGGCCAGACCCAACCGCCGTTGTTTTGCCCCGAGCGAAGCGGGCCGTCAGACCCGAAAGGACGTGGGCATCAATGACCGGACCGCCATTGGAAATGGAGATTGCCCCGTCTCTGTTTATACGAACGCGCACCGGCTGTTTGATATCGCCATGGATAAGCGCATTTTCGAGAAGATTGCGCATCACGATCGCAAAGGCATCGCCATTGATCGGTCGAACAAGCGTTGCCCCCTCGGCGATCTCCAACTCTATCGCGCCTTGAATCGTGGCAAGCCGCCTCGTCTCGTCGATAACTGCACGAAGAATGGGAAGCATGTCTTCCGGCGTGTCGATGACGGCAATACCAGCCTCGGCACGCGAGAGCTGCAGGAGCTTTTCGGCAAGCCGGCCGAGATTGCCGAGCGAGCGGGCGATTTGCCCTGCCCGGACTTTCTGCGGCCCATTGTCCAGCTCCTGGATAAGACGTTGGGTCTGCGCCAGGGCACCAGCGATGGGCGTACGAAGCTCATGGGCGCTGTTGGCCGTAAACTCCCGCTCCGCTTCCAAAGCGATCGTCAATCGCTCGAGAAGGAGGTTTACCGACCGGGCAATCGGTTGAAGTTCGACCGGCAGGCGGTTGTCGTCAATCGGCGCCATATTGCCGCCGTCCTTGCTGGCAATCTGGGCACGCAGGTTCTCGACAGGCTTCAGGATCCGACGAACAATCAGGCGGATAGCAAAAATGCTGCAGGGTATCAGCACCAGCAGAGGCAGAAGCAAGGTACTTCCACCCTCAACGGCCGCTTCCCGCCGAAACGATAGCGGATCAGCCACCTGGACGAAGATCTTGTTGTCAGGAGAAACGGCGGTGTAAATACGATACGCCGGCGTATCATGGTAGCCACGCTTAAGCGGTGCTTCGAGCAGTTGACCACTCAGGGCGTGCGAACGCAGCAGCACCGCACCGGTCCCGTCGCGAACCTGATAGGTCAGGTAAGCTTCTTCCGGCAAGGTATCCGACTCGATTCGGCCCGGACCATCGCCGTCATCCTTGCGGGCCAGGTCATCAAGCACCAGCGGTAACAAGCGCTCAGCAGTCTCTTGCAGGACGCTATCGAAGATTTCGCTGAATTCGTCGAGCATGACCATGATGCCAAGACTTGCCGCAACCAGCCAGAAGGCCGTAACAGTGCTCGTCAAGGCGATGATCAGTCGTCGGCTCATACTTGCCGCGGCAGGCCTTTTCGTCATGCCTTCGCTTCCAGGCTATAGCCGAGCCCGCGCACGGTGCCGATGCGTTCCTTGCCAATCTTCTTGCGAAGCCGGCTCACATAGACCTCCACGGTGTTGCTTTCGATCTCGGAACCGAAGGCATAGAGCGCTTCCTCGATCTGTACTTTCGAGACAATTGCACCCGGTCGCTCAAGCAATCTTTCAAGCACGGCCCATTCGCGGCCACTGAGCGAAACTGCATCGCCATCAACGGTCAGATGACGGTTGGCCTGATCCACGGTGATCCCCGGCAAACGAACGACGGAGGCGGGTTTGCCCTGATATCGCCGCGCTACGGCATGGATGCGCGCCGAAAGCTCGTCGAGATCGAAGGGTTTTACCAGATAGTCGTCAGCGCCGCTGTTAAGCCCCTCGATCCGGTCGCTGATCTGATCGTGCGCCGTCAGGATAATCACCGGCGTCGCATCCTCCCGGCCGCGAAGCTGTTTCAACAACCTCAGGCCGGAGCCATCTGGCAGACGCAGATCCAGGAGGATGAGCCCATACGCCGTAACACGCGCAGTCGCCTGTGCATCCGCGATCGTACCGAACCAATCAACAGCGTGCCCAGCCGCGATCACATGGTCGCGGACGGCCTCGCCCAGGATTTCATCGTCTTCCACCAAAAGAATTCGCACGCGCCGCGTTCTTTCTTCCATCTCGCCCGTCGCAAACTACCGCAAACATAGAGCAAAATGAAAGCTTGCAAAGCCATGACACTTCAGGACATCGGCGCCAGTCGACAGGAAGCAAGCACATCCAGCGATGCATCGTAAATCGAAGTTTCGACGTTCATCATGCCAAGCACGCTCTGGAACAGGTTGTCATGCGAGCGCGGTTGATCGAGCGTCTTCTCAACACACGATCTTTCAACGCCCGTGGTTGCCGCGAAATCGTTGTCGAACCATAGGACGAACGGGATATGCGTCTGTTCCTTGGGAGCGATGAAATAGGGCATGCCGTGCAGGTAAACGCTGTTTTCGCCTAGCGATTCTCCATGATCGGACATGTAGAGCATAGACGCTGCAATCTTGTCGCCGTGGCATTTTAGCCGATCGATAATGCCAGCCAGAATATGATCGGTGTAAAGGATCGTATTGTCGTAGGCGTTGATAATTTCCTGCTGCGTGCAGGCCGTGAATTCCACCGAACGGCAATCGGGCTGGAATCGACGAAACTCATCCGGGTAGCGAAGACTGTATGCGGGGCCGTGGCTTCCGAGCTGGTGCAGCACGAGAACACTGTCGCCCTTGATCGTGTCAAGCCAGGCGTCCACCCGGTCGAGGAAAATGCCGTCCTGGCATTCACCATCCTTGCAAAACCGGGGGTCTTTGATCGCTGGCAGGTTCACGAAAGCGATCCTGTCGGCAACACCCTTGCTGCCGGTATTGTTGTCCCACCAGGCAATATTGATGCCTGCATGAGAAAGGACGTCAGGCAGTGTTTCGGTCGAAAGACCCTTGAGGTGCGTATATTTCTTGCGGGTATAGACGGAAAACATGCAAGGCAGGGACACGGCCGTTGCCGTGCCGCAACTCGTCGTATCCGGGAAATAGAGCACCTTCTGTGCCTTGAGTTCCGGATTGGTTTCGCGACTATATCCGCCAAGCGAGAAATCCGCAGAGCGTGCGGCTTCGCCGGCCACGATGATGGTAACCCGCGGCTTTTGCGATGGGATGCCGACGCTCACGCGTTTCGCGTCCGAACCGAGGGGCTCCACCAGAAGATGCCGCTCGCCGCCACGATCGATCGTGTAGTGGACAGCACTTGCCAAAGGCACGAAGGGATTGATGACCCGGGCGAGATCCTTGTGGGTCCGCACGGTGGACGCGAAAACGCGCGCCTGGCTCATCGCCGATATGGCAAATGCCAGCAGGCAGGGCAGGATGATGGCCAGGTTCCAGGCAACCTTCGACCAGAACGAACGATGGAGGATCTCGGTCCACGCAAGAAGAATGCACGGAAACACTGCCGTCAGCACAATATGCAGGAAAAGCCCCGGCGTCAGGACACGGCCCGATTCCGGCCCCGTGGTTTCCAGGACGTTCCGAATCATCTCGGTATCGACGATCACGCCATAGTTGTCGGTGAACCACGCCGCGAGGGAAGCCGTCAGGATCAGCAGCATGAAGACCGGCTTTGTCACGTATTTTACTGAAACTGCAGTCAAAACAGCGGTGAAGAGAGCAAGCAAGCCGATGGCAAGTGCGCTGAGGGTTACGATATTTCCAGCAAGATAGGTGTCGGCACGAACCCAGAACGTCCGGTTGAGAACAACCAGCAAGAACAGCGCGACAAGGAAGCTCAGCGTGGCGCTGCCGATGCGCGGTCGGTTGTTTGCAAGGAAAGCGAAGAAGGGCAAGAGACGAAATCCTGGGCCAGTTTGACTGGCTCCACATCTCGTCTCCTATCCTGACAACAACCTGAATATGGCTGCCAGACGTCGTCAGAGAAGTTTGCGATCCGCCAGATTGTGCATCAGTTGCCCGACACCGAAGGTCCAGGGGGCGCACTCGGTGGAAAGTCGGACGCGATTGGTAAGCGCACCAAGGTCCGGATTGGAGATCGTCACGATATCTCCGACCTTATGGGTGAAGCCCTGGCCGGGGATATCGCGATCCTCCACCGGGGCAAACAATGTGCCCATGAAGAGTGCGAGCCCATCCGGGTATTGGTGATGTCGGCCGATCGTCTGCGCAACGAGATCGAGCGGATCGCGGCTGATCTCCTTCATGGAACTGCGGCCGACAAGCACATAGCCGTCTTCACCCTTCACATGCAGGTCCAGGTCCGCGTTGCGAACCGTGTCCAACGAATAGCTCGCATCGAAAAGCCGAATGAAGGGACCGATCGCGCAGGAAGCGTTGTTGTCCTTAGCTTTACCAAGCAGGAGCGCTGAACGCCCTTCCACATCGCGCAAGTTGACGTCATTGCCGAGCGTGGCGCCCTTTACGCGCCCGTTGCTATCGACAACAAGCACAATCTCAGGCTCGGGATTGTTCCATTTCGAAATTGGATGCAGACCGACATCGGCGCCGTGTCCGACGGAGGAGAGGATCTGCGCTTTGGAAAAAACCTCGGCATCCGGGCCGATGCCAACCTCCAGATATTGTGACCAGACACCTTCTTCTATCAAGGCTGCCTTGACCTCTGCCGCCTGCGGCGAACCGGCTTTCAGATTGCGCAGGCTGTCGCCGATAATGGAAACGACCTTTTCACGGATTTTGACGGCAAGATCGGGATTGCCAGCGGCTCGCTCCTCGATGACGCGCTCTATCATCGAGCGTGCGAAGGTGACGCCGCAGGCTTTCACAGCCTGGAGATCGATAGGGGCCAGAAGGTGCGGTGTTTTAGCATCTCCAGCCGCCGTCAAAGACGCAGTCAGCATATCCTCGACCGTACCCAAAGCATCACCCGAACGGGACGCCAGGATGCCGACAGGGTCATCGTGCTCCAGGAGATCGCGCATCGTCGCGATATTGCCACTGGTGATATCGGTGACCAAACCTTCCCTGACGACTACAACCGAAGGACCGGAGAATTCGGGGCGCCAAACGCGACCGACAAAGGTTCCCCTTTTGAAGACGTCCGTCTGTCCTGTCATGTCCCTGCGCTCCTGTTTGATGCCCGGCAAAGCGGGTGGTTCTATTTTTCTCCGGGAGATGAGCACGCACGAGGGTATCTGATCAAGCACCGGACATGCAAAAGCCGGCCGCAGGGTCGGGCCGGCTTTCACATGAATGGAGGAAGAAGCTCTGGCGAAGCGCGATGCTCCGGTAGCCAAGAGGATCGCAGCATGGCGTCCGGTTCGTTGTTTTGCGGGAACTCAACAAATCGGTAGCAGCGCACGAATCTTTCTCCCACCGCATTTTCCTTGGCAGAAAGTTGCGTTAAGAACGCGCCCGACATGACGTCGAGACATTTTGCAAACACGAGGAATTCCCCATGACAGTGCGCAACCTGTTCCTTCTGCCCGGCGACGGCATCGGCCCGGAAGCCATGGCGGAAGTTCGCAAGATCATCGCCTACATGAATGATGAAATGGCAACCGGTTTTACCATCGACGAAGGCCTCGTCGGCGGTTCGGCCTATGACGCCCACGGCGCAGCCATTTCCGACGCGGACATGGGAAAGGCTATGGCGGCCGATGCAGTGCTGTTCGGCGCAGTCGGCGGCCCGAAGTGGGATGATGTCCCTTACGAAGTACGCCCGGAAGCCGGCCTCCTGCGTCTGCGCAAGGATATGGAGCTCTTTGCAAACCTGCGCCCGGCGATCTGCTATCCGGCGCTTGCAGCCGCATCGTCGCTGAAGCCGGAGCTCGTCGAAGGCCTCGACATCCTGATCATCCGCGAACTGACCGGCGGCGTCTATTTCGGCGAGCCGAAAACGATCACCGATCTTGGCAACGGCCAGAAGCGCGCCATCGACACCCAGGTCTACGATACCTATGAAATCGAACGCATCTCCGGTGTCGCCTTCGAAATGGCCCGTACCCGCCAGAACCGCGTCTGCTCCATGGAAAAGCGCAACGTCATGAAGTCGGGCGTGCTCTGGAACCAGGTGGTAACCGCGACCCACAAGGACAAGTATTCCGACGTGCAGCTTGAGCACATGCTTGCCGATGCCGGCGGCATGCAGCTGGTTCGCCAGCCCAAGCAGTTCGACGTGATCGTCACCGACAACCTGTTCGGCGACATGCTGTCCGACGTTGCCGCCATGCTGACCGGTTCGCTCGGCATGCTGCCATCTGCTTCACTAGGTGCACCGGATGCCAAGACTGGCAAGCGCAAGGCCCTCTACGAGCCAGTCCACGGCTCGGCACCGGATATCACGGGCAAAGGCATCGCCAACCCGATCGCGATGATCGCTTCCTTCGCCATGTGCCTGCGCTATTCCTTCAACCTGGTGAAGGAAGCCGACAACCTCGAAAAGGCAATCGCCAACGTGCTCGATCAGGGTATCCGGACCGGCGATATCATGGCCGATGGCGCTCGCCAGGTCGGCACCGTCGAAATGGGCGACGCGATCCTTGCAGAATTCAAGGCGCTTTCCGTTTGATCCTGGGATGGCTCCGGCCAAAACGGGAAAGACGCAATACTAATATCTGAAATAAAAAAGCCCGGTGCGACATCGCACCGGGCTTTTTTGTGCATGTTTTGAACAATGTCACTCCATCGCGTGGATGTCGCGATCCTTGGTTTCGGGCAGAAAGAGCATGCCGATGACCAGCGTGATGCCTGCAAACACGATCGGGTACCAGAGACCATAGTAGATATCGCCTTGGGCAGCACTCATTGCAAAGGCCGTTGCCGGCAGCAAACCACCGAACCAGCCGTTGCCGATATGGTAGGGCAGAGACATGCCGGTGTAGCGGATGCGGGTCGGGAACAGCTCGACCAGAAGAGCCGCGATCGGGCCGTAGACCATGGTCACGTAGATGACCAGCACGGTGAGCACGGCGATGACCATGACCCAATTTACCCGAGCCGGATCGGCGACCATCGTAAAGGCGCCGCCCTTGTCGATGGTGTAGACCGGCATGTCGGTGACACCAGCGGCTTCGGCCGCCGTCAGCAGCTTGGCCGCGACAAGCTCTTCGCCAGTCATGGTTGCCTTGTCGCCGCTGCGAACGGCTGCCGCATCGAGGGTGAGTTCAGGATTGGCGGCTACGAAGCCGTCAAGCTTGCTTTCCGGCACCTTCGCCGCACCGCGCACGAGCGGATAACCGCCGTCATGAAGCGCGATGTTGATCTGCTTTTCAAAGGCTCCGCCAAGAGCCTTTGCCTTGTCGCCGGCCGTAACCGCGTCGTAGCTGTTGACCGTTTCTTCGCCGATCTTGACGGTTGCCGGCGTGCCGGCTGGGCCGGGGACAACATCATAAGGCACCGAGTTGCGTGTCAGGAACGACGTCGCGATATCGCAGGACGTCGTGAACTTTGCCGTACCCGTCGGGTTGAACTGGAACTTGCAGTCCGCCGGATCGGCCGTGACGGTTGCGCGAACGCTTTCCTGTGCCTCGGCCAGCGCCGGATTACCGGCCCAGGTCAATGCCTTGAACAGCGGGAAATAAGTGATCATGGCGAGCAGAAGGCCGGCCATGATGATCGGCTTGCGGCCGATTTTGTCCGACAGCCAGCCGAAGAAGACGAAGAAGCCGGTGCCGATCAGCAACGAGGCAGCAACCATCAGGTTGGCCGACTGCCCATCGACCTTCAGGATGTTCTGCAGGAAGAACAGGGCGTAGAACTGGCCGGAATACCAGACAACGGCCTGGCCAACGACGGCACCGAACAGAGCAAGCAACGCGATCTTTGCGTTCTTCCACTGACCGAAGGCTTCGGTCAACGGCGCCTTGGAGCCCTTGCCTTCTTCCTTCATCTTCTTGAAAGCGGGTGATTCATTCATCTTCAAGCGAATCCAGACGGAAACGCCGAGCAAGATGCAGGAGAGCAGGAACGGAATGCGCCAGCCCCAGGCGGCGAATGCTTCCTTGCCCAAGATCATCTGAACAGCAACGATAACCACCAGCGACAGGAAGAGACCGAGCGTCGCCGTGGTCTGGATCCATGAGGTGAAATAACCTCGTTTACCCTGGGGCGCGTGCTCGGCCACGTAGGTCGCAGCACCGCCATATTCACCACCGAGCGCCAGACCCTGCAGCATGCGCAGCGCAATCAGGAGAATTGGAGCGGCAATGCCGATCGACGCCGCGCCGGGCAGGATGCCGACGAGGAAGGTCGATAGACCCATGATCAGGATGGTGACGAGGAAGGTATATTTGCGGCCGACGAGATCGCCGAGACGCCCGAACACAAGTGCACCGAACGGACGAACGAGGAAGCCTGCCGCGAAGGCAAGCAAGGCGAAGATGTTGCGGGTGGTTTCGGGATACGAACTGAAGAAGGTCGCGCCGATATAGACGGCCAGTGACCCATAGAGATAGAAATCGTACCACTCGAAGATCGTGCCGAGCGAGGAGGCGAAAATCACCTTCTTTTGCTCTGCTGTCATGGGGCCGGCCTTTTCACCGCCCACGGTCGCTACATTTGCCATTTCGATAGTCCTCCACTCAGAAACCGGCGTTGGAGCGCACCCCCGATGTTCGCAACCCTCCCTGGTCGCGAACGAAATGCACCACCGGAGCAGGATGGCAGAAAAGTCCAATCCCGCTAATAGTGCTTTCGGCTTATGACTTTAGTATAATATCAAGGGCATGATTACGGTAAACGGGCGACAAGAGCCTTCAGCTTCGCAGGGCCTGTGCTGGGGATTGCCGATAGGCAATGACCGCGGGGACCACCGCCAGAATGGCGGCAAACAACAGTATGGCACCGGCGTTGACGAGATCGATTTGCGCGAAGGCAACGGGGAGGGTGATCCCGCTTTGCCCTGCAAACAAGGCCGAAAGCAGTTTTGCAGCGAAATAACCAATGCCGAAGCCGAGAAGGATGCCGATCGCGTTCAGCACGAAAAGCTCAAGCCAGACAATGGAGAAGACTGCCGACTGCGGCGCACCGAGCGCGCGCAAGGCCCCGATCTGACGCCTGCGTTGACCGATGTGAACGACCGTAACCAGAAGAACCGCCGCAGCGACCAGGACCTGCGCGCCGATCGCAACTGCCGAAAGGACCTTCTTCGCATCTCCAAGCGTCGTATAAAGCGCGGTCAGAACCTCACCAGGAAAAACAGCGAGCGTGCCACCCCCCCGATATTCCTGTCGCAACTTGTAGGCATCGGCGATGGACTTCGGTTTGACAAGGATTGCCGGCAATCCGGGTGCGTCCCGATCCCAGTTTTCCGACACCGGCGATTGCGGATCGACATGGGCATGGGCGTGGGCAGCTTCCTCTTCGCCGTGCGCAGCGTCGTGGTCGCCCTCACGTTGGTCATGCTCGCCAAGCCCGTGAAGCGCCCACACCGACTGGATGGGGACGAGGATCGCCTTGTCCCACGCGGTGCCGGTGGGCTTCATGCGCCCGACGATGCTGTACGACAATTCCGTATGGGTCTCTCCGCCTTCATAGGCCGAGCCGTGCATCGGCTTGACGCCGTAGCCCATGGGCAAATCGACGGCGGCGCCGACGACCGCCTCGCCGGCAGTCCGGAACATCCGTCCTTCGTCGATGGAAGAAAGCTCCGAAATCAAGACCGTTGCAGTGCCGACGATGGGATAGCCGGAAAATGAGTCTCCCAAACCGACGGGAGCTGCCCAGGCAACTCTTGGATCGTAGGTCAGTTTAGCCAGTGTCGCACCCGGCAGAAGCGGCAGTGGGGACGCCTGCAGAAAGACGGAAGACAGGACGAGCTGGGTCTCGCTTCCCGGAGCACCGACGACGAGATCGAAATGGTCGGCTGCGCGCGCGCTGCCAAGCCGCAAGGAGCGCTCCTGCAGGGTCACCGCGACGCCCAGGGCCGTCGCAAAGGCAATCAGAAGCACGACGACGAGTGATCCGGCCCAGAGGCGACGCAGATCGGCAAGAATAAAGCCGGTCATGCCACTTTCCCCTCAACCGAACTGTCGCTCGCAATTCTTCCGGCGACCAATGTCAGGCATCGGTCGAGCTGACGTGTCAGTCGCGGATCGTGAGAAACCACGATCAATGTGCTTCCTTCGGCAAGCGACAGGGCGAGCAGCAAATGCGCGACAGCATCTGCGCTATCCGTATCGAGACTTGCCGTGGGCTCGTCGGCGATCAAAATGGAGGGGCGTCGCAGCAGAGCGCGTGCGATGGCAACGCGCTGCATCTCACCGCGCGACATGGTCTCCACAGATTGCTCCGGTCTTTGGAGGCCGACCTCGTGCAGAAGGGACTTTGCCCGGATTTCATCATCCTTCTTTGCAGCCCGCGACAGTCGCGCCGGCAACATGACGTTGTCGAAGGCGGAGAGACCTGGAAAGAGATGAAAATCCTGCATGAACAAGCCGATATTCATGCCTCGCCAGCGATCTCTCGCACGCTCGGAAAGAACAGCGATATCGGTGTCACCCCAGCGCACGTACCCGTCACGGACACGCTCAAGACCGGTCATGATATTGACGAGCGTGCTCTTTCCCGATCCCGATGCCCCGGTGATCACGACCCGGCTGCCCGGGGCTATGAAAAGAGATGGTACGTCGAGGACAGGCGAGGACAGGCCCGGATAACGGACAGTGACGGCATCAACGTTCAGTGAAAGCATTCTGAACGCTCAAACAGTCGCGTACTGGGCGCCGCGCAGACGCAACAGGCTGACGAAACCCGTCTCCGGATCCGTCCAGGAACCGTATTCAAGGGTTCCCTCCACCTCGATCGTCTGGGAAGGCTGCACGAAGGTCTGCTTTTCATCGAGGTAGACGACGACAATATTGTCCGGCCAGTCGGCATCGGACGAGCAGAACGGGCAAAGCGACATCGGGATTTCGGTGAGACAAAAAAGGCCGCCTCCGCCTTCAGGGGCGGCGCCATGAAGCCGCGCATGGACACATTTTGTCCCGCCAGCGATTTTATCTTGTCGGAAAATTCAAGGCCGAGAACGCCGAATTTCCCGTAGAACTCGTCGAAGCTGATGGTGGAAGACGCCCAGGTCAGCCTGCTCGAAAACAGGAGCGGCAGCGCCGCAAAGAGGCCAAGCGCCTCGCGACGGCTGCGCAAACGGGAAGAAATCGAATTCATGGCTTCATCTCCGTCTGGTCACGATCGAAGGTGACCATCTGAAAAGAATATCCGGCGAACCGCAAGGGTTCGCCGGATCGCAGCATCGCGGCTCAGTTCGTCTGCTTGGCGCCGAGAGCGAAAGCATCGGCCAGTACATGGTAGACATCGCTCTGTTCCATATAGCCCTTGAAGCCTTCCGACCCCGGGCCGGTTGACTGCAGGACGACGTCATCAACCGCGTGAACGCCCGAGTCGCCTTCACGCGGGATGTTGCCCTCGACAAAGACCGCGCCGGGCACGGTCTTGTACTCTTCGTTGGCAATATATTCTTTCTTTTCGTTCTGGATCGCCGGAACGAACGGGCCATCGAGCTTCGGACGGAAGGTCTCGTAGTGATCGGGGCCGTTGTTGGCGTTGAGGAACAGGCGGCGCGTCACATCGATCTTGTCCGGATAGCCGTCGCCGTTCTCATCCGTGTAGTTCGGGAAGCCGGCAGCGGCGTAGGTGCCGACCTTTTCGCGCATGTCGGTACCAGGCTTCTCGTCATCAACAGTGCCGAGGATCGAAACGCCGTGGGTGTGGTCGCCTGTGACGACGATGAGCGTATCCGGGTGCTTGGCCGCGAATTCGCGAGCGACGCCGATCGCCTTGTCGAATTCGATGGTTTCGACGACGGCGCGATCCCAGTCCAGCGGGTGGGACATCTTGTCGATATTGGCGGCTTCAACCATCAGGAAGAAACCGTCCGGGTTTTTCGAAAGCTGGTCGAGGGCGGTTTTCGTCATGTCAACCAGGCCGGGCTGATCCGGGAACTTGTCGACGGTGCCCTTCTTCAGGAAGCCGCGATCGAGCATCGCATCCATGTTACCTGTGTGGAACAGACCGAGGATCTTGCCGGTATTGGTGCCACTGGCGGTCTCAAGTTCGCTCTTGCTGGTGGCGAGCGTGTAGCCGGCTTCCTGGAAGAGTTTGACGTAGTCCTTGTCGTCCTTGCGCTTGGAACCGGGAGTGTCCTTGCCGAGGAAGTAGGCGGAACCGCCGCCGAGAACGACGTCCGGCTTGATGTCAAACATCATCCCGGTGATTTCCGGCTTGTCGGCGCGTTTGCGGGTGTGGGAAACGACGGCAGCGGGCGTCGCGTCCTGCAGTTCCGATGTCGTGACGATCCCGATCGACTTCTTCGTCTGACGGCGAAGAGCTTCCGCAATGGTTTCAACCTTCGGGTCGTCGAAGCTGTCGGGCGTGCGGTCCGCATAGACGCCAAGCGCATTGACGGCCGTCTTGTGGCCGGTCATGTAGGCCGACATGGTGTTGGCGCTGTCGGTCGCGACCGCTTCGGTCGAGGACGTGCCGATGAAGGCCATGTGGTCAAGGTCGTCCATGTTAAGGCGGCCGTTGGCCTTACCTTCGGTCATGCCCTTGGACATGATGCGGGCAGCGGTGCGATGCGCGACGGAGAGGCCATCGCCAAGCATGAAGATGACGTTCTTCGCCTTGGGCGTCGCTGCCGTGTTGTAAACGTCCCAGGTGACGGCCTTCGTTTCCGAGCCGCTGGTGACTTCAACCTTGTAGGCGCCTTCCGTCGGGATGGTCAGGCCGCGCAGGATAAGGGCAGAGCCAAGGATCTTGTCTTCCTTGCCCTTCTCTTCGGCGACAAACTCTGCATCCTTGCCAAGGATAGTCTTGTAATCCTGGCCATTGACGGTGACCTTGACGTCTTCCGGCTTCACCACACTGTCGAATTCGACTTTGAAATCGAATGGTGAACCCGCGAGAATTGTAGCACGGTCAAGGGGATAAACGGTCGTTGCCTGTGCAGCACCGGCGAGGATGGTCGTGGCGGCAAGTGCCGCGAGGATCGTGCGCATGTGTTTCCCTTTCGCTGACATCAAGTGATGGCTCCGAAATAGGCTGAGGGTATGACAGCGACGTGACACTCATTTGAAGTTTTGATCGACGCACGCGCCGCGGAACCCTGAAATGCCTTGACTCCTACGTGGAATTTACTAAGAGCAACAACACAAAGGAAACCGCCTCATGCACCGTCTTGGATATTCCATCGCTGCGCAGATCGCCCCGGCCATGAACGCCGAACGGGATGGTTTCTTCCTGTGCAATTCCAAAACTACGGCCAAAACGACGACGAAAACTGTCTGACGTCTCTGGCCCACCGCTCTCTCCCCGGCACGGCCGGGGACACGAAGCCCGCGTCCTTGATCGGCGGGTTTCTCCCAAAGCCCCCGCGGAGAGAAGAGAAAGAGAGCAAGACAATGGGTTTCAAGATCGCAGTCGCAGGTGCGACCGGCAATGTCGGCCGCGAAATGCTGAATATCCTCTCCGAGCGCGGCTTCCCCGCCGATGAAGTGGTGGCACTCGCCTCAGCTCGCTCGCAGGGCACCGAGGTTTCGTTCGGTGACAAGACGCTGAAGGTGAAGAACCTTGAGAACTATGACTTTTCCGACACCGACATTTGCCTGATGTCCGCCGGGGGCGCCGTCTCTCTCAAGTGGTCCCCGAAGATTGCTGCGCAGGGTTGCGTCGTCATCGACAACTCGTCCGCCTGGCGCTACGACTCCGAAGTGCCGCTGATCGTTCCGGAAGTTAACCCGGATGCCATTACCCAATTCACCAAGAAGAACATCATCGCCAACCCGAATTGCTCCACGGCGCAGCTCGTTGTCGCGTTGAAGCCGCTGCATGACTTCGCCAAGATCAAGCGCGTCGTGGTCTCGACCTACCAGTCGGTTTCCGGCGCCGGCAAGGAAGGCATGGACGAGCTCTTCAACCAGACCCGTGCGGTCTTCGTTGCCGATCCGATCGAATCGAAGAAGTTCACCAAGCGCATCGCCTTCAACGTCATTCCGCATATCGATAGCTTCATGGAAGACGGCTACACGAAGGAAGAGTGGAAGGTTCTGGCCGAAACCAAGAAGATGCTTGATCCGAAGATCAAGGTGACCTGCACCGCAGTTCGCGTTCCCGTCTTCATCGGCCATTCGGAATCGGTCAACATCGAATTCGAAAACGAGATCACGGCTGATCAGGCCCGCGACATCTTGCGCGAAGCGCCGGGTTGCCTCGTCATCGACAAGCATGAGAATGGCGGCTACATCACGCCTTACGAAAGCGCCGGCGAAGACGCAACCTACATTTCGCGTATTCGTGAAGACGCAACCGTCGAAAACGGCCTCAATATCTGGGTTGTTTCCGACAACCTGCGCAAGGGCGCTGCCCTCAACGCCATCCAGATTGCCGAACTTCTCGTCAATCGCGGTTTGATCAAGGCAAAGAAGCAGGCAGCCTGATCATAAAATGTGAAGCGTATGGCAATAAAAGCCCCGTCTGTTCCGTAAAAGAACGACGGGGTTTTCCGTAAGGGTATCCGCTGCCTTGAACAGGCAGCAACAATGGATCGGATTCACGTGAAACGTTGTAACCGAGTGAGCGTGACAGAAACCGCAAAGACTGACATCTTGCGGGGAATGATTTGAATTTGGCCATGACGGGGTTTTACATGCACAACACAAAGTGCGTTCTGGCGGGTTTCGCGGCAATTGCTGCTACCGTCTTCATGCCGGTATCGGCGTCCGCGGCGCAATGCGGAAACAATGCTGCAGGCTTTGACGCCTGGGTTCAGGACTTCAAGGCGGAAGCCGCGGCAAACGGAATCAGCAGTTCGGTTGTCAGCAAAGCCTTCGCCAACGTCAACTACAACAAGGCGACGATCCGCGCCGACCGTGGCCAGAAGAGCTTCAAGCTTTCACTCGACCAGTTCCTGCAGAAGCGCGGGGGTCCGACCATCGTTTCGCGCGGCAAGAAGATGAAGGCGCAGAATGCCGGACTCTTCGCCTCGATCGAAAGCCGATATGGCGTCCCAGCCGGCCCGCTCATCGCCATATGGGGCATGGAAACCGGCTTCGGCGGCTTCATGGGCAAGGAACATACGCTTTCGGCCGTCAGCACGCTCGCCTATGACTGCCGCCGCTCTGATTATTTCACCGAGCAACTTTATGCAGCCCTCAACCTCGTCCAGCGCGGCAACCTGAACCCGGATGCCCGCGGTGCCGCCCACGGCGAAATCGGCCAGACGCAGTTCCTGCCGGCGAATGTTCTGAAATTTGGCGTCGATGGTGACGGCAGCGGTCATATCGATATGGTTCGCTCGAAGGCCGATGCACTTGCCTCTACGGCCAACTTCCTGCGCGGCCATGGCTGGCAGCCGGGCGCCGGTTATCAGCCGGGCGAGCCGAACTTCGGTGCCATCCAGGGCTGGAACGCTGCAAGCGTCTACCAGCAGGCGATCGCCATCATGGGTGCCCAGATCGACGGCGGCTGATCCTCTATCCTGCCGACAGCCAAAAACGCCTGCTTCGCCGAGAAGCGGGCGTTTTGTATTTTAGCTCGCTCACGTGCCCGGGCGACGAAAATCTCCGGTGGCAGCATCCATGACCCACAGTTCGCCGGTGGAGATATCAAACCAGGCTCCGTGCAGATTGAGTTTCCCCCGCTGCTCAAGGATTTGGACGCAGGGAAACGTCCTCAGATTGGCGATAGAATGGCGGATCGATACACGCTCAAGCGCGCGCTGGCGCTCGCCGGCTGTCATGATGTTGTTCGATTGGATCTGCTCGGCAGCTGGCTTCAAAAGATTCATCCAGCGACCGATGAAATCACCCGGCGACAGCGGTTCGGCGTCGAGATCAAGCGCTGCCTTGATGCCACCGCACCGGCCGTGGCCCATGACGACGATGTCGCGTACCTTGAGCGCCTGGACAGCGAACTCCAACGCTGCCGACGTCGAATGATAATGACCATCCGGCTCATAGGGCGGCATCATGTTGGCCACATTGCGGACCACGAACAGCTCACCGGGCCCTGAATCGAAAATGGTTTCTGGCGCGGCGCGGCTGTCACAACAGGCAATGACCAGCGTCTTCGGCTGCTGACCGGTTTCCGCAAGGGCTTTGTAGCGCTGTTGTTGCTCGCTAAAGCGCCCGCTCATGAAATTGTTGTAGCCTTTGAGCAGGTGTTCTGGAAAACGCTGCATGACAGTCGATACCCCCGTCGATCCTTGAGATTCCTACAAATCCATGGCCGTCACGCGACACACGATTTCCGGCAGCGCTGCCAGACATGACCGACCAATCCGTTTAACCGCTGATCATCTATCGATGCAAGGGCCGTTACGACGACCGTCAGAAACGGACGACAGGATGCCCCTGTGCACTACCGATTTTTCCGTTGCGACGGATGAAGAAGCCGGCGCATCTGAACCATGGCCATTGGCGTGGACAGGCTCGACGCATCCTGCTCGAGCGTCAGTTCATCTGCACCGCGTTTGCGCGCACGGGCGATGATCTCGAAAACACCGGCGGTCGCCAGATGAAGCGCACGCTCTTCACTCAATCCTTCAAGAAGTCGGGCGAGGAAAAGAGCACTCAGCAGATCACCAGTACCGTTTGGAGGATTATCGATCAGACGATGCTCGGCAAGTAAGGCGTGGTTGCCGGAAAGATAGAGATTGCCGGTGCTGCCTGTCATCATCGGCAGCGCGGAGGTTACCAGCATCCGGGATGGCCCCAGCGAAAGGGCAGCTTCAAGAATGGCCGCATTCGTGTCCAGAGGAGCGCCTGAAAGCCAGGACAGTTCAAACCGATTGGGCGTTGCCAGATTTGCCAATGGCAGAAGTTGATCACGGATCGCAACAGCAGTAGCCTCGGGTACATAAAGCCCCCCTGCATCACCAATGACGGGATCACAGGCATAAAGCAGGTTCGGATTTTTTTGGCGCAGAGCGTCCACGAGACGTGCCACCGCATACGCCTGATGATGTCCCCCAAGATATCCGGACAGCACGGCACGGACTTCGCCTGTCCAGGGTGATCGAATAAGATCATCCACTATGGAATTGAAATCTCCCTCGGAGACCGTCACGCGGGTCGAAGGACCATGGCCCGGATGCCAGGGCAGGAGCACGGTGGGCAATGCCCACACCGGATAGCCCAGCGTCTCGAGCGCAAAGACAGCCGCTCGGTTTCCCACCGATCCGCGAACCACATGACTGGAGATGACAATAACGGCGCCGGGCACGGATTCGGACATGATAAGTTCCACTTTCGTTGCCTGATTCTGATCGCCCGCAACGCGTAGCGTGTCAACTGGAACCAAAAACGGCGGATTCCGCTCGAAAAGTCTGACAATTGGGTATTTTTCGGGCGATTTTGCCGTAAGAATGCGCAATTTCCCTTCTTTGGCGGCCCATTTTTGTGAAATTTCCGTCAAAATCGCTGCGAAAAGGCCAGAAGACCGCAAAAACAAATCGCAAACAGCGGACGTTCTGCTAGGTTCTGGCCAATTCATGATGCAGGGAGAGACAATCATGGGCGCGGGTACGAGTAATCCGAAACGGGAACGACAGATCGAGGGGGCTCAAGCTGTCGCGGTATCCCTTGGCGGGGATTTTCTTTCGCCGGATACTCTTTTCCGGCGTGCAAGCCAGGACGACCTGGCGGCGTATACGCCAGAAATGCTGGCCCTTTCGGCGCAGCACGCCCAGCGCGAAATTGATCATCGTCCGAAGGATACTCCCCGGGTAACGATCAGCGCCATTGATGGTGTCGCACCGGCCGGTACGCCAGTCTCGGTTCTTTGTGTGACCGACAGAAACATGCCGTTTCTCTATGATTCGGTGATGGGGGAGGTGACGAGCACCCACCGTGACATCCACATGGCGGTGCATCCGATCGTCGTGGCTGAAAAGGGGAAAGCCGCAAAGCTCTTCGATCCGGACCAGCCCAGCGATCCGGCGCTGCGCATCAGCCACATCCAGATTCACCTATCCCTGCTCTCCGAGCGCGAAGCCGAAGCACTCGCGGCGCGTCTGGAGAACGTACTGACCCAGGTCCATCAGGCCGTCGACGATTGGCCGGCGATGACAGCTCTGCTGGATGAGGCGATGAGTGAGCTCGAAGGTCACAATGCAGGACGCCGCAAGCGCGACCGCGACGAAGCACTTGCATTCCTGAGCTGGCTCAGAGCCAATAATTTCACGTTCCTCGGCATGCGGGAATATTCCTATACCGGCGAAGGCGAGACAGCCATTGTCGAGCGCGGCACCAGACATGGGCTCGGGATATTGTCCAATCCCGATGTGCGTGTGCTGCGGCAGGGCAAAGACGCTGTTGTGACCACGCCCGAGATTCTCGCCTTCCTGCAAGGACCGGATTACCTGATTGTCACGAAGGCAAACGTCAAGTCGGTCATCCATCGCCGTGCCTATATGGACTATATCGGCGTCAAGCGCTTCGACGCTGAGGGAAAGTGCATCGGCGAACTCAGGATCGTCGGTCTTTTCACATCGACCGCCTATACGCGTCCTGCAGCCGAAATCCCGCTCTTACGTTTCAAGGTGGAAAAAATCATCGACCAGTTCGGCTATGACCCGCAGAGTCATTCCGGCAAGATGTTGATGAATACGCTCGAATCCTATCCCCGCGACGATCTTTTTCAGATCGACGTTGGTTTGCTTACCTCCTTCTGCGAACAGATCAATGAATTGGGAGATCGACCGCGCGCGAGGGTCTTGCCGCGCATCGATCACTTCGATCGTTTTGTCTCGGTCATCATCTATGTGCCGCGCGAACAGTACGACTCGGATGTACGCGAAAAGATAGGCAATTATCTGAAAACCGTCTATGACGGCCGCGTTTCGGCCTATTATCCTGCGTTTCCCGAAGGCGGGCTTGCCCGCGTTCACTTCATCATCGGCCGATCCGGCGGAAAGACACCGCGCATTGCGCAGGCCAAGCTTGAAACTGCGGTCAGGGATATCGTTACGCGCTGGGTTGATCGCTTCGACCTGCTTGCGCGCGAGGACGGAATAACGATCGAGGCCGGACAGGCCTATCAGGCCGCCTTCACGCCGGCCGAAGCCTATGCCGATCTTACCGACATCTCGGCTTGCAGACAGAGCGATCCCATACGCATCGCCTTCTATCAGAAGTCGGGTAAGGGACCCCAATCACTGGAACTGAAAATCTTCCATGCTGATGAGCCGGTATCCCTGTCGCACCGTGTTCCACTGCTTGAAAATCTGGGTTTTCGCGTCATCAGCGAACAGACCCACGATATCGTGGTCAACGATGCATCCGACCGCCGGCTGGTAGTGCTGCACGACATGGAACTCGTGCATCGCGACGGCCAGATGCTCGACCTTGCAAAAATGGGACCGCTTCTGGAGGAGGCTTATCTCTCCGCCTGGAACGGCCTTATCGAAGATGACGCGTTCAATCGGCTCATTCTGCTGACCGGACTGGCAGCACGCGAAGTAACGGTCCTGCGCGCCTATGCCCGCTATCTTCGCCAGACCGGCATAACCTATTCGCAAGGCTATATCGCTGAAACGCTCAATAAATATTCCTCGATCGCCAGCGATATCTTCAAACTCTTTGTCACCCATCTCGATCCCGCTCTTGAGGAAAAGCCGCGCCAGAAGCGGATCAAGTCCCTGGAAACAGCCATCGAGACGGATCTTTCTGCCGTGCCAAGTCTGGATGAGGACCAGATTCTGCGCCGCTATGTCAACGCTGTAAAAGCGACCTTGCGCACCAACTATTTCCAGCGCGACATCACTGGCTTGCCGCATGCAATGCTTGCTTTCAAGCTCGATCCAAAGATGCTGGAAGGCCTGCCGGAGCCGCGCCCGTTCCGCGAAATCTTCGTCTACGGCACGGAAGTCGAGGGCGTGCATCTGCGCTTCGGCAAGGTGGCCCGCGGCGGGTTGCGTTGGTCCGACCGCGCCCAGGATTATCGCACCGAAGTTCTCGGCCTCGTCAAGGCACAGCAGGTCAAGAACGCCGTCATTGTTCCCGTCGGCGCCAAGGGCGGTTTCTATCCGAAGCTACTTCCGGCGGGCGGGACAAGAGACGAAATCTTCCAGGCAGGAACCAACGCCTACAAGACCTATATCCGCACGCTTCTGTCGATCACTGACAACATCGTTGGCCAGGACGTGATCCCGCCAGCTGACACGTTGCGTCTGGACGGCGATGATCCCTATTTCGTCGTCGCCGCCGACAAAGGAACGGCAACCTTTTCCGACACCGCCAACGCGCTGGCGCAAGAAGCAGGCTTCTGGCTGGACGACGCTTTCGCTTCGGGCGGTTCTGCCGGCTATGACCACAAGAAGATGGGCATCACCGCCCGCGGCGCCTGGGAAACTGTCAAGCGGCATTTCCGCGAGATGAACACCGATATCCAGACGACACCCTTTAACGTTGTCGGCGTGGGCGACATGTCCGGAGACGTGTTCGGCAATGGCATGCTGTTGTCGGAAAAAATCCGGCTGATTGCCGCCTTCGACCATCGCGACATCTTCATCGATCCTGATCCGGATATCGAACGGTCGTTCACTGAACGGAAACGGATGTTCAACCTGCCGCGTTCAAGCTGGCAGGACTATGATCGCGAAACGCTTTCCAAGGGCGCAATGATCATTCCGCGTTCCGTCAAGTCGGTCACATTGACCCCGGAAGCCGCCGCTGCCATTCATCTGGACAAGCAGCAGGCCACACCTTTCGAGATCATGACAGCGATCCTGAAGAGCCCGGCGGATCTTCTCTGGTTCGGTGGCATCGGCACCTATGTTCGGGGGCCTGGCGAAACCGATGCGGAAGTGGGCGACCGCGCCAACGATCCGATCCGCATTTCGGCCGACGACGTCGGCGCGCGCGTGATCGGCGAAGGTGCCAATCTCGGCGTCACACAACGCGGCCGCATTGCCTTCGGCCTCAAGGGCGGACGTTGCAACTCCGATGCGATCGACAATTCGGCCGGCGTCAACTCGTCGGACTTCGAGGTCAATATCAAGATCGCGCTGGCTTCAGCGATGAACGATGGCAAGCTTACCCGCGCCAAGCGCAACACGCTGCTTGCGTCGATGACCGATCAGGTGGCGCATCTGGTGCTGCGCAACAACTACGAACAATCACTGGCAATCTCCCTGACCGAGATGTTGGGTGCCGCCAATCGCACACCATTGTCGCGACTGATGACCCGGCTCGAAACCGAGGGGAAGCTGAACCGCAAGGTGGAGGTACTTCCCAATGATCAGGCACTCAGCGAACGCTATCAATCCGGCAAGGCACTGAGCCGCGCCGAGATCGGGGTGCTCCTGTCCTATGCCAAGATTGTTCTCTTTGACGAAATCGTCGAGAGCCAGCTGCCGGATGATCCCTATTTCCACGAAACATTGATGAATTACTTTCCGGCGAAAATGCACAAGCTGCACGCCGGTGATATCGAAACGCATCGCCTTCGCCGCGAAATCATCGCGACTGTCCTTGCAAACGACGTCATCAATCGTGGCGGCCCAGCCTTCGTCAGCACCATGATGGATCTGACCGGTTCGCTGCCGGCGGAAGTTATCAAGGCCGCTGTCCTCGCCTGGGATGGCTGCCACCTAGGGCGGATTAACGGCGAGATCGACGCTCTCGACACCATCATAGATGGCCGGGTGCAGAACGAGCTTTATCAGGACTTGAGCCGCGTCTTTGCCGTCGTCACCGAAAGGACACTGCGGACCAAGGCGGTTGGAGGTGCACTCGGAAACGCCGTTGAAGGCGTGCAGCAGGCGCTCGTGAAGCTCAAGCCGACCCTGCATGGCTCGGTCCCGGCAGATGCGACACAACAGATGCAAATGCGTGCCGCCTACTTCGTCGAAAAGGGCGTTCCGTTACGATTGGCAGAGGAAGTTGCCGGGCTTGAATTGATGACGGTCGTTCCGGAAATCATCCAGATTTCCGCCGAAACCGGTGTTACACTTGCCCGCACCGCGCAGAGCTACTTCGGCGTTACCCAGCATCTTCGGGTTGCCCGGCTTCTTGCTGCTGCCGAGAGAGTATCGGCGACCGATCAGTACGAGGCCATGGCACTTGCGCGCAGCGTTGGCGACATCGCGGCGGCACGACGCCAGATTACCATCGCCGCGCTCGCCGACAAGAAGTCCGAACGCAACCCAGTGCTCACCTGGCGGGAAGGCGATCATGACCGCATCGGCCGGATCAGCGACCAGTTGACACAACTCACGGAAACCGGTGAAACGACGCTTGCCAAGATCACCGTTGCGGCTGGTCTGCTGAGTGATCTTGCGCAGATGCATCCGAAATGAAAAAGTCCGCTGGCCCGGAGTAGATCGATCGATCTACTCCGGGTTTACGCGCGACCGCGGGAGCCGCGCCCAGATGATAGCCGGTCAATCCGGGCGGGAGCAGGACTTGCAGCAGACGAAACAGGCCGATGCCATGGGGCAGCAGAATGTCACCCGAGCCGGCCTCTTGGGCTGGATGCTCTTTGACTGGGCGGCCCAACCCTTCTTCACGGTGATCGTTACCTTCATTTTTGGCCCTTATTTCGTTTCCCGGCTCACGAGCGATGCTGACTATGGGCAGGCGATGTGGGGATACACACTGACCGTTTCCGGCATTATCATTGCAATTCTGTCTCCCATCCTCGGATCCATCGCCGATGCGACGGGTGCGAGAAAACCCTGGATCGCCTTTTTTGCCGTCATCAAGATCACCGCGCTTTCAGCGCTCTGGTTTGCTGCACCCGGCTCGCCGCTCGTCATTCCGTTGATCTGCATCGTGCTGGCCACGATCGCTGCGGAATTCTCGATCGTTTTCAATGATTCCATGCTGCCGAAGCTGGTGACGGAGGAGGAAACGGGCCGCATCTCCAATCTCGCCTGGGGGATTGGATATCTGGGTGGCATGATCGTGCTGATCGCCGTCGTTGCTTTGCTTGCCGGTAGTCCGGAATCCGGCAAAACATTGCTCGGTCTCGACCCTCTGTTCGGTCTTGATCCGGCGACGGGAGAGGATGCGCGCATCACGGGGCCGATCTCTGCCCTCTGGTACCTCGTCTTCATCCTGCCGATGTTCCTGTTCACCCCAGACACGAAGAAGACGGCAATTTCTGCTCGTGCAGCCGTCCGATCAGGACTGCGCGAACTTGGACATTCATTGCTCGAGTTGAAGCAACGGGAGGGCATGCTGCGGTTTCTTGTCGCCCGCATGATCTACCAGGATGGGGTGAACGGGCTTCTGGCACTCGGCGGCACATTTGCAGCCGGTATGTTCGCATGGCGAACCGTCGAGCTTGGGGTCTATGGGATCATTCTCAATGTTGTGGCGATCGGGGGGTGCCTCTACGCCAGCCGGCTCGATCGCAAGCTCGGTTCCAAGACCATCGTGATGGCAAGCCTCATATGCTTGGTGATCGCAACCCTCGGCATCGTTTCAACGGGACCCGGCTACACCCTCTTCGGCCTTTTACCTCTTTCCACCGACGACAGTGGGGGTCTCTTCGGCACAGCGGCAGAAAAGGCCTATATCGTCTTCGGCCTTCTTGTCGGGATCGCATTCGGGCCTGTACAGGCGTCGTCCCGTTCTTATCTTGCCCGCAGCGTGCGTCCTGACGAAGCTGGACGGTATTTCGGTCTCTACGCGCTGTCAGGCCGGGCGACTTCGTTTCTTGCACCGGCGTCTGTCGCGACCATTACCCTTGCCACAGGCTCCGCACGGTTGGGAATGATGGCGCTTGTCGCCTTTCTGGGGCTTGGACTGCTGCTCCTGCTGATGACCCCCTATCCGGCAAGCAAACGCGCATAAAAAACCTGCCGAGCAAAGAAGCGCGGCAGGTTTTCATGAGTGTTCGATACCGTCAGTGGCGGAAGTGGCGCATCCCCGTAAAGACCATGGCGATGCCGGCCTCGTCAGCCGCCGCAATCACCTCGTCGTCCCGCATAGACCCGCCCGGCTGGATGACCGCCGTGGCGCCGGCAGCGACCGCAGATAGCAGGCCGTCGGCAAATGGCAGGAACGCTTCGGATGCGACTGCAGAGCCTATCGTCAGCGGCTTCGGCAATCCGAGTGTCTTGGCAGCTTCTTCGGCCTTGATGGCCGCGATCCGCACGGAATCCACCCGGCTCATCTGGCCGGCACCAATCCCGACGGTCTGACCATTCTTGGCATAGACGACCGCGTTCGACTTGACGTGTTTTGCGACCCTGAAGGCAAACTTCATGTCGATCAGTTCCTGCGCGCTCGGAGCCCGCTTGGTGACGACCTTGAGTTCGAGATCCTCAACCATGCCATTGTCACGGGTCTGGACAAGAAGACCGCCGGCAACGGTTTTCGCGGTAAGCCCTGGCACGCGGGGATCAGGAAGGGCTCCGGTTACCAAGAGACGCAAATTGACCTTGCGGGCAATGATGGCCTTAGCCTCGTCGCTGACTTCAGGCGCAATGATCACCTCGGTAAAGAGCTTGACGATTTCCTCGGCAGTTGCAGCATCCAATGTCTGGTTCAGGGCGATGATACCACCGAAAGCGGAGGTCGAATCGCAAGCCAAGGCGCGCGAATAAGCTTCCAGAAGCGTACTCCCGGTCGCAACGCCACAAGGGTTCGCATGCTTGATGATAGCGCAGGCAGGTCCTTGATCGGCCGGAAACTCCGCCACCAGTTCAAAGGCCGCATCGGTATCGTTGATATTGTTGTAGGAAAGCTGTTTTCCCTGAAGCAAAGTTGCCGTGGCGACGCCGGGACGGTTTTCGCCCGTTACATAGAACGCAGCCTTCTGGTGGGGATTTTCGCCGTAGCGCATCTCTTCCTTCAACACGCCGCCAATCGTCCTGTGACGCGGCATTGGCGTGTCCAGAACCTCGGCGAACCAGCTCGAAATCGCGGTATCGTAAGCGGCCGTGCGCGCATAGGCCTTGGCAGCCATGGTGCGACGGAAGGCAAAACTGGTCGTGCCCGACGCAAGCTCCTCAACGAGCACGCCGTAGTCTGCCGGATCGGTGAGGATCGTCACATAAGCATGATTCTTGGCGGATGCCCTGATCATCGCCGGGCCGCCAATATCGATATTTTCGACCGTGGTCGGATAATCCTCGCCCTTGGCCCGCACTTCCTCAAAGGGATAGAGATTGATCACAGCAAGATCGATTCCGGTAATGCCATGCTTGGTCATTGCCTCGACATGCTCCGCATCGTCGCGGATGGCAAGCAAACCACCGTGCACGCCTGGATGCAGTGTCTTCACGCGACCATCCATAACTTCCGGAAAACCGGTAAGCTCCGATACGTCGTCAACCGGCAATCCAGCCTCTGACAACGCCTTATGCGTGCCTCCGGTCGATACCAGACGGATGCCCTTTTCATGAAGTTGGCGAGCCAGATCGACGATCCCGGTCTTGTCCGATACGGAAAGCAGGGCAGTACGGACAGTTACCTGATCCGGAGCGGGAATTTTCTTGGAGGCGACGGCCATCAGCAAGCTCCTTATGCGGCGCCGGAGCATGGGATCCGGCCGTGGGCTATGGTTTGGGTGCCGTTAGCATAGCTACGGCCGAGAGGAAACCGTGGGGTTCCGCAGTTGGCGGATATTTTGCCTTCACAAATCACCATCGCTTCGCGAGCAACCGGAGACTCCGGCTAAGTGTCGAAGCGGAAGCGCGTCATCCTTCGCGCGTCAGTATCCATTGAATCTCTGAGAGGTTCGCTGCGTTGAAGGCGATCAGAAGCTGTAGTGATTTTCGAACGCCGGAGGGATCAGCGAAGAAGATATCCTCTTCGATCGAGACCGGCGCATCGTGACAGGAAAACAGCCAGATCTCGCCATCCGGAGCCGTCAGATACACCTCGTTTTGGCTATGCTGGCGAAGCTTGATGGCCGGATGAATATGGAAACGCGCTTCCGCCTGGGCCGAAGCCGTTTCGCCAAGTTCGCCGCCATCCGGCTTCGTCAAACGATCTCGGCCGCGCAGCATCGTACCTTGAGCATTGAGGTTGAGATCGCGTTCGTGAAGAATTCCAAAGGCGTCGACATAGCCGTTGTGGCTGGCAACAACGGCTTCACCCCCGGTGGACTGACTCTCCCGTTCCACCCCGACCTTGGTCGCACCGCCGGTAACGATTGGTCCCAGGAAACGGGATTGGGACAATCGTGCGGACGAACGATCATTGATTGTCACCGTGGAATGCGCTGCCGTTGCCCGCGCCATCTGGCGAAATCTTTCGCCGGCGAATTTGGGTGAGCCTGAATTGATGATGTAGCGTTGTTTGCCCGATGACATCTCGAAGGACAGGCAGCCGGCATGAGCATTGCGCGACAGCTCTGGTGAAAGCGGAAGGCCGGTATCGACAATGACGGCCGTGTCACGCATCGCCAACCGCTCGTAACCTATATGCGGCATGCCCTTGAATGGTGCGCCGGAGGTTTCGTCATATCTGAGAACCGACATCAGCTCGTTTGCAAGGGTCGATGTGGCACCGTTGAATAACGCAAGTTCGCCACCCTGATGCCGAAAGAACCGCAAAGCCGGATACATGCGATCGATACATGGGATAAGCCGTGCCGGCAGATCGTGGCCAAGATTGACGTAAGTCTGGCGCAGCGGCAACAAATCGAGAAGCAGCTCCAGCCCGACGCGAGGATTGCGCGAGCAATGCCCGCCGTCAGGCAAAATTTGACGATCGAGTTCCTGATCGAGATTCCGCGCCGCCTTCCTGATGGAATTTTCCGAGGCCGGCATCGCTACCGAGGCCATGGCAAGCGCAATGCGGACCCGAAGCCGCGCTTCACCGTCGCGCGTCGTGTCAGCCACGTGCCTTAAGTAGCGCAGCTGAAATGCAAGACTTTTCAGAAAACGACGATAGAACGCGTGCTCGGTGTTTCGGAGAATAACAGGCGAGTGGGATAGCCAGGCGATGACCCTTTGCGCAATGATATCAGGATCCCAGGAAAGCCCCCCGATATGACGCCCATGGGTGATAATCCAATCATTCAACACTTGCCTTAGGCGAACGAAGTCCTTTTCCTCGCTGAGAGATCGCATATGGCGGACCCAACCGAAAGAATGCAGCCTGACCGCAAATTCATGGGAAGGAAGATCCAGTTCGAACGGAGATTCGCCCTCGGTGTCAAGAACCCGGCCAGCAAGTGGAAAACGGCCATCGATGATCTCATTGGCAACGAAAGGATCAACGGCCCGAAGATCCGTCGGCGCCACGATCAGGCGATCCGGCGTTCGGCCTGCAAAGCGACCAGCACTGTTGCGGCCCAAGGCAAGCCTGCGCGAAAATCGGCGCCAGCCCTCACGCAGATACAGATAGAGAAGCCTCTGGCGGTCCGAAAAACGCATTACGCCCGCATGTCTCCCCCAGTTCCAAGACGTGCCAAGCAATCACATGATGCAACACTGCCTAGCAAAATCAGTCCGGAATTGCCTAAACTTTTACGGATAATGCATTGTTGTCCGAGGAGGACGGTGCCGTCAATCGAATGCATGGAATGGATTGTTGACAGCCGGTTCACATCTCGTGATGAAACTAGACTGTGCGGCGCAAAACCACGGCATAAAAACCGTCCAAACCACCGGAAAACTCACCTTCCGGAGCAATCATGGCTGGTGTGGTTCGAAATTCGCCCAAAGGCGTTACGGCCTCTTCCAATCCGGGCCAGTCCGACTCCTGTATCGCAATACGTTCGCAGAGGCCGCTATCGACCACGCTCTTCGCAACATCCTCCCCCTCACTCCAATCGAGCGAGCAGTTAGAAAAGACAACGATGCCACCCGGCTTAACCAATGTCAGCGCGTGACGTAAAAGACGCTCCTGCAGGGCGGCAAGCTTTGCGATATCCTCCGGTCCCTTGGTCCAGAGAACATCGGGGTGGCGGCGGATGGTACCGGTGGACGAACAAGGCGCATCCAACAGAGCCGCGTCGAAGAGTTCACCGGTTGTGAACTTTCCCATATCGGCTTCGAGCGCATCGGCCGAAAATCCCAGACGCGCCAGATTGCGTTCCAGGCGCTTCAACCGGCTTCTGGACTGATCAAGAGCCGTCACCTCGCCGCCAGCGAGAACCAGCTGTGCGGTTTTCCCCCCTGGGGCGGCGCAGAGATCGATGACACGCTTGCCTGCAAGCGGGCCAAACAGCCGCGCGGGCAACGATGCCGCCGCATCCTGAACCCACCACTCGCCATCTTCGAAGCCGGAAAGACTGGGTACCGAACCGACAAAGCTGGCAAGCCGCACCGAACCAGTCGGCAATACCCGACCGTTCAGACGGCTGGCCCAGCCTTCGGCATCCGACTTGACGGTCAGGTCGATGGCAGCAGGCGTCAACAAGGCCTCTGCTATTTCGTTTGCATGGTCCTTGCCATAGGTCGCCACGAGGCGCTCATGAAACCACGCAGGGATAGCCGGAATGGTGGATCCGACTGTCGCAAGCAGATCGTGCTTTTCCCGCGAGAGCCGACGCAACACGGCATTGACCAGATTTGCGAACCGTTTCGTGCGCGGATCGGTCCTAGCCTGCTCGACAGCGAGATCGACAGCCGAGTGATCCGGAATATCGAGATAAAGGATCTGCGCTGCTGCAATCGCAAGCACGTGTTCCAACGTGCGCGCACCTTCCGGAAGGGGCGTTTCCAGAAGCGAACCGACCATCGCCTGGATGCGTGGCAACTGACGAAGCGCCGAATTGAGAATGGCGCGCACGAGAGCGCGATCGGCCTCGTTCAGGGCACGATAAGCGGGATTGCCGTTGGTCGCATCCAGCATGCCATCAAGAGACGTCTTGCGGTCAACCACTGCGGCCAGCATTTTTGCCGCCACCTGACGCGCCTGCAGACCCGGCTTGTCACTCCCAGAGGAGTTGAACCCCCAGGTTTTGCGGGGTCGTTTCGCGGGCGAATCGTTATTGCGGCTGTCAGATGTCAAGACCAGGGACCTTTTGGCGGTTCGGAGCCACCGCGTCCCAAGCCCGTTGATGGTACGGAGCGCGATTTGCGCACCGCCTTATCAGGCTGCGCCGGCGGCGTCGAGGCCGGGCGCATCTCCCGCGCCATCTGCTCGAGAGCCGCAAGACGGTTTTCCGTCGCCGGATGGGTGGAAAAGAGATTATCCATGCGTTCGCCGGAAAGCGGATTGATGATGAACATCGGCGCAGTCGTCGGGTTATGCTCCGCGATAGGGTTGGGGACCCGGTGCGCCGCACCGGCGATCTTGGCCAAGGCAGAGGCGAGAGCCATTGGCTTGCCGCAAATTTCCGCGCCGCGTCGATCGGCCGAATATTCGCGCGTCCGGCTGATGGCCATCTGGACGACCATTGCCGCGAGAGGTGCGACCACCATGGCGACAATCGTGCCGATGAAGCCTAACGGGTTGTTGTTCTCGCGATTTCCGCCGAAGAAGAATGCAAAATTGCCGAGCATGGAGATCGCCCCGGCGAGCGTTGCCGTAATGGTCATCGTCAGCGTGTCGCGGTTCTGGATATGGGCGAGCTCATGCGCCATGACACCCGCCACCTCGTCATAATTCAGCGCGTGAAGCAGCCCTGTCGAGGCGGCAACGGCTGCATTTTCGGGATTTCGCCCCGTCGCAAAAGCGTTTGGCTGGGGGCTGTCGATGACGAAGACTCGAGGCATGGGCAAGCCGGCACGACCTGCAAGGTCCCGCACGATGCCGTAATATTGCGGTGCGGAACGCTCGTCGACTTCCTGCGCATTGTACATGCGCAAGACAAGCTTGTCGGAATTCCAATAGGAAAACACGTTCATGCCTGCGGCAATAAAGAAGGCGATCATCATGCCGCTTTTGCCGCCGATTACAAAACCGACAGCCATGAAAAGAGCGGTCATGAGCGCCAGCAGCATTGCGGTGCGGATCACATTCATCGAAATCTCCCGACCTTCTCGATCAAATTTCTACTGCGTTTCACGTGAATCACGGTTTTCCTTCCCGCAGCTCTTGCCTATATGATGGGGTAACGAGGCCTCGTCTTCAATATTTCATTGGATTTTCCGCCATGACGCCTGTCAATGACAATGACAATAGGGATTTGCCGAAACTCGAGAAAAAGCTCTCACCTGCGGCAGAACGCGCCTTGCAGGAGGCAGAGGCGAGAAGACAACAGGCGCAAGCTGGGGAAATGCCGAAGGAACTCGGCGGCCGCGGCGGCCAGGACCCGGCCCGCTTCGGCGATTGGGAAATCAATGGGCGGGCTATCGATTTTTAGAGCTGATTTCCGAAGGAGATGAATCTGGCTCAATAACGCCCGGCTCCGGATCTCTCGTCATCTGCGACTATCAAAAGCCGTCTGAAACTACGCAATTTTTAGTTATTCCGGATGCATATCTCTGATCGCATCCAGTGCGCATCGGCTAACCCGCTTCGGGTTAGCCGATGCGAGAGCTTTCGCTAGGTTTTGTTCTGCCGGTTGGCGATCAGATCGTCGACAACGGCCGGATCTGCGAGCGTGGACGTATCCCCCAGGCTGGCAAAATCATCTTCGGCGATTTTTCGCAGAATACGCCGCATGATCTTGCCGGAACGCGTCTTGGGCAGGCCCGGTGCAAACTGGATTTTATCCGGCGTGGCAATCGGGCCGATTTCCTTGCGCACATGTTTGACCAGATCCTGCCGCAGCTCATCCGTGCCTGTCTGACCAGCCATCAGCGAGACGTAGCAATAGATGCCTTGTCCTTTGAGGCTATGCGGATAGCCGACCACGGCTGCTTCCGACACAAGATGATGGGAAACAAGCGCGGATTCGACTTCGGCAGTCCCGAGCCGATGACCCGAAACATTGAGCACGTCATCGACGCGACCGGTAATCCAGTAATAACCGTCTTCATCCCTTCGGCAGCCGTCGCCAGTGAAGTACCTGCCCTTGTATGTCGCGAAATAGGTCTGGGCGAAACGTGCATGATCCCCATAGATCGTGCGCATCTGGCCCGGCCAACTGTCGATGATGCAGAGATTGCCGTCAGCAGCGCCTTCCAATACCGCGCCTTCATTGTCCACCAGTTGCGGTTTGACACCGAAGAAGGGGCGGGTTGCCGAACCCGGCTTCAAATCCGTGGCACCTGGAAGCGGCGTGATGAGGATGCCGCCTGTTTCCGTCTGCCACCACGTATCGACGATGGGACTGCGGGCATCACCGACCACGTTATAGTACCATTCCCAGGCTTCCGGGTTGATCGGTTCCCCGACCGAACCGAGAAGCCGCAGCGAAGAGCGTGAAGAGCGCTTTACAAACGCATCGCCAGCGCCCATCAGCGCACGGATCGCGGTGGGCGCCGTGTAGAAGATATTGACCTTGTGCTTGTCGATGATTTCCCAGAAGCGGCCGGAATCCGGGAAATTCGGGACACCTTCGAACATGACAGTCGTCGCGCAGTTGGCGAGCGGCCCATAGACGATATAAGAGTGACCAGTCACCCAACCAACATCGGCCGTGCACCAGTAAATATCGCCCTCGTGATAGTCGAAGACATATTTGTGGGTCATCGAGGCATAGACGAGATAACCACCGGTCGTATGCAGAACGCCCTTCGGTTTTCCGGTCGAACCGGACGTGTAGAGAATGAAGAGTGGATCTTCCGCCTTCATGCGCGCCGGCGGGCAGTCGCGTGGTACGCTCGCCACTTCCTGATGGTACCAAAGATCGCGACCCGGCGCCCAGCCGGTCTTGCCGCCGGTGCGACGAACCACCAGAACCTTGTTGACAATTACATGCTGCTTGGCCGCGATATCGATCGCCGTATCGGTGTTTTCCTTGAGCGGAACAGGCTTACCGCCGCGAACGCCTTCATCGCAGGTAATGACAAAAGTGGATTCGCAATCGACGATGCGTCCCGCCAGCGCATCTGGTGAGAAGCCGCCGAAAACAACGGAATGGATCGCGCCGATACGGGCACAGGCGAGCATCGCGTAGGTCGCCTCAGGCACCATCGGCATATAGATGGTGACGCGATCGCCTTTCTTGACGCCATGCTTCTTCATGACATTAGCGAGACGGCAGACCTGCTCATGCAGCTCGTTATAGGTGATCTTCTTATCGATATACGGGTTGTCGCCCTCCCAGATAATGGCGACCTGATCGCCATGGGTCTTCAGATGACGGTCGATACAGTTGTAGGAAACATTGGTGATGCCGTCCTCGAACCATTTGATCGAAACCTTGCCGGTAAACGATGTATTCTTGACCTTCGTGTAGGGCTTGAACCAATCGATGCGCATCCCGTGCTTGTCCCAGAAACGCTCCGGATTTTCGACGCTTTCGCGATACCATTTCTGATAGGTATCGTTATCGATCAGCGCCCGGCTTTTGGCGGATTTCAGGACCGGATAGATCTTGGCGGACATGCAATTTCCTCCCTGCGTAGGCGATATCGGCGGCACATCTCCCGGTGCGCGCCATGCTCCGGCGCCATTCTTATCAGGTCAAACCACAGCGGCAATTAGACAAAAGGTCATTTGCTCAAGAAGAATTGCATTTCTGCGACGACGGAGGTATAGAAGCGCTCATTTCCCGGAAATCAGTGGTTACACCCCACGGCCCGCGACACCGGCGCGGACGGACAGAAGGACTATATCCATGGCTCAACAACTGCTTATGCCCAAGGCGACGGCCGTCTGGCTTGTTGACAATACTGCCCTGTCTTTCGACCAGATTGCACAATTCTGCAAGCTGCATCCGCTGGAAGTCAAGGCGATTGCCGATGGTGAGTCGGCTCAGGGCATCAAGGGTCTGGATCCGATCTCAACCGGCCAGCTTTCGCGCGACGAGATCGCTCGCGCCGAGGGCAACCCGAACCACAAGCTGAAGCTTTCCGAACCGAAGGTTCGTGTGCCAGAAAGCAAGCGCAAAGGCCCGCGCTATACCCCGGTTTCCAAGCGTCAGGACCGTCCGAACGCCATTCTCTGGTTGGTGCGCAATCATCCGGAACTGAAGGATGCCCAGATCTCGCGTCTCGTCGGCACCACCAAGTCGACGATTGAGCAGATCCGCGAACGCACCCACTGGAACTCGACGAACCTGACTGCAATGGACCCGGTGACGCTTGGTCTCTGCACCCAGATCGACCTGGACCTCGAAGTCGAACGCGCCTCCAAGGGCCGTCCGCTGCCGACAGCTGCGGAGCTCGGCGCAACTCTCGAATCCTCGCAGGAAACGGAAAAGCTCGGCTTCTCCTACGAGCGCGAGGAAGAGAAGGAAATGGACGCCGACGCCGTTTTCGCAAAGCTCAAGTCGCTGAAGTCCGATCGCAAGGACGACGAAGACGACGACTATTGAGCCGTCCGAAAAGGCTCATCTTCTGCATCCACAAAGCCCGGGTTCGTTGAGCCCGGGTTTTTTACGCGGAACATTCAGGAAGCCGCGCCTATCCCGCGCGCATTCAGCGCCAGTGTGATTTCTTCAAGCACGATGGGATCGTCAATCGTTGCCGGCATCTTCCAGCTTTCACGATCGGCGATCTTTTGCATCGTGCCGCGCAAGATTTTTCCCGATCGCGTCTTGGGCAATCGCTTCACGCAGATCGCCGTCTTGAAGGCGGCCACCGGGCCAAGACGATCGCGCACCAGGCCTATGACCTCTCGTTCAATTTCAGCCGCATCCCGTTCGACATTGGCGTTTATCACGAGGAAACCTGCAGGAACCTGGCCCTTGATCGGATCCGCGATGCCGATAACCGCGCATTCGGCGACATCCGCATGACTTGCGCATATCTCCTCCATTGATCCCGTGGAAAGCCGGTGCCCCGCGACATTGATGATGTCGTCGGTGCGCGACATGATGAAGATATAACCGTCATCATCGATGTATCCGGCATCAGCCGTGCGGTAGTAACCCGGAAATTCCGACAGGCATCCCCTGCGAAAACGCTCATCAGCTTTCCAGAAGGTCGGCAGGCAGCCGGGCGGCAGCGGCAGCTCTATGACGATATTTCCGAGCGTGCCTGCGGGGAGGGGATGACCGGCGTCATCCAGCACGCAAATCGTGTACCCGGGCATCGGGACAGCGGCGGAACCGTATTTCACCGGTAGGAGACCGAGGCCGAGCGGGTTGGCAGCGATCGGCCAGCCGGTTTCTGTCTGCCACCAATTGTCGATGACCGGCGTGCCGAGCACCGCCTCGGCCCAGCGCACTGTATCCGGATCTGCCCTCTCACCCGCGAGGAAAAGTGCCCGCAAGCTGGAGAGATCGGCACTCTTCGCTTTGACACCTTCGGGATCTTCCTTGCGGATAGCTCTCAACGCCGTCGGCGCGGTGAACAGAACCGACACTTTGTGATCTGCGATAACCCGCCAGAATGCACCGGCGTCGGGCGTTCCCACAGGCTTTCCTTCATAAAGGACCGTCGTGCTTCCGTTTAAAAGCGGTGCATAGACGATATAGGAGTGGCCGACGACCCAACCGATGTCGGACGCCGCCCAGAAAACCTCGCCCGGACCGATGCCGAAGATATTGGGAAGTGACCACCGGAGCGCAACCATGTGGCCGCCATTGTCCCGCACGATGCCCTTGGGCTGGCCAGTCGTGCCGGAGGTATAGAGAATGTAAAGCGGATCTGTCGCGCGAACGGCAACACAAGGAACTGCCCTCCCTGCCTGACGAGACCGCTCCATCGCGGCGGCAAAATCGATATCACGGATCTCGTCGATCGCGGCTTCTACCTGTTCTCGCTGCAGAATGAGACAACGATCCGGCTTATGCGGGCTTAAAGCAATCGCTGCATCGAGCAGGGGCTTGTAGGCAATCAAGCGGCCGCTCTCGACACCACAGCTTGCCGACACAACCAGCTTCGCCTCCGTATCATTGATCCGGACAGCCAGCTCGTTCGCGGCAAATCCGCCGAAAACAACGGAATGCACTGCCCCGATACGCGCTGCCGCCAACATAGCGAAAACAGCCTCGGGGATCATCGGCATATAGATGATGATTCGGTCGCCCTTAGAGATCCCCAGGTCAAGATAAACGGCGGCCAGGGTTTCCACCTCGGCCAGCATATCGCTATAACTGAAATGTTGAACACGATCGGTAACCGGGCTGTCATAGATCAGCGCATAGCGATCGCCGTGACCCGCCTCGACATGGCGATCGAGACAATTGCAGCAGGTGTTGGTTTCACCATCGGCAAACCAGTGCCCGTAAACGCCAAGCGTTCCGTCGAACGCGCGGTTGGGTTTGCGGTACCAGTCGATATCCTCGGCAGCTTTCCCCCAGAAAGCGTCGCTGCTCGTGTTCCATGCGCCATAGACAGCATGATAGCTCGTTGCCATCGCCATTTCCTCCACTCCCAACCGACACTATCGGCTCCTCATCTGCGAGACTAGGAGAACGGATGCTTCAGGAGAAGCCAGACGAAAGCCTAAGCTTCTTATCGCGTGCCGAAGATCGCCGAGCCAACCCGCACACTGGTCGCACCGAATTCGATTGCCGTCGTGAAATCGCCGGACATCCCCATCGACAGCCGATCGACAGCGCAACGCGACGCGAGCTTGGCAAGAAGAGCGAAATGCGGTCCCGGATTTTCATCGGCCGGCGGTATGCACATCAGCCCTTCGATCTCGATACCGATGGCGCCCCGGCAAAGAGAGACGAAGTCCACTGTATCGGCCGGAGCGATGCCCGCCTTTTGTGGCTCGAGTCCGGTATTAACCTGAACATACAGCTTCAGCAGGCGTTGCTGCTTGCGCATCTCCTCCGCAACCGCACGGGCGATCTTTTCGCGATCGATCGTTTCAATGACGTCAAACAGGGTAACGGCATCAGCCGCCTTGTTGGATTGGAGGGGCCCGATCAGATGCAGCTCAAGCCCGGGCGTCTCGCTTTTGAGCGCTGGCCATTTGGTTTGCGCTTCCTGCACCCGGTTTTCACCGAAAACACGCTGTCCTCCAGCAACAACCGGTCGGATTGCATCCGCATCGAAAGTCTTTGAGACGGCCACGAGTCCCGTGGACCCTTCCGCTCGTCCGGCATAACGTTCCGCGTCGCGAATCCGGCTCAGGACTTCGCTCAATCTGTCGATCACATCCATCTATCCCATCCCCGCGGTCAAATTGGCTCTCTGCCTTGAAAACTCAAGATTGCCGGACCAGATAGCGAAAGCAAACTCCGCTGCCAAGGGAACCGACCGACAAGCTGTCGCCAAGCCCCAAAGTTTCACCCCAACGCCCTCGAAAACTTGACGCTACGCCTGTTTCATGGTGAAGGTCACCCCAAATATCGAAGGGCATGCGCCCACTCAATTTCCGGAACATCTTTCATGGCCACCGAACGTTATAATCCGCGCGATGCCGAGCCCCGCTGGCAGCAGGAATGGGACAAGAACAGCGTCTACGAGACCGACAACAACGACCCGCGCGAAAAATACTACGTGCTTGAGATGTTCCCCTATCCGTCCGGGCGCATTCATATGGGCCATGTTCGCAACTACGCGATGGGCGACGTCGTGGCGCGTTACAAGCGCGCCCGTGGCTATAACGTCCTGCATCCCATGGGTTGGGACGCCTTCGGCATGCCGGCGGAAAACGCTGCAATGGAGCGCGGCGTCCACCCAGCTTCCTGGACCTACCAGAACATTCGAGCGATGAAGGCGCAGCTGAAGGTCATGGGGCTCTCGCTGGACTGGAGCCGTGAGTTCGCCACCTGCGATGTCGAATATTACCAGCATCAACAATATCTGTTCCTGGATTTCCTCGAGAAGGGCCTCGTCTATCGCAAGCAGTCGAAGGTCAATTGGGATCCGGTCGACCACACCGTGCTCGCCAACGAGCAGGTAATCGACGGCCGCGGCTGGCGTTCCGGAGCGCTGGTGGAACAGCGCGAGTTGACACAGTGGTTCTTCCGCATCACCGATTTCAGTCAGGACCTGCTCGATTCCCTCGATAAGCTCGATCAGTGGCCGGAAAAAGTGCGGCTGATGCAGCGCAACTGGATCGGTCGGTCGGAAGGCCTGACGATCCGTTGGGAAATCGCTGGCTCACCAATTGCGTCGGGAGAGACCGAGCTAACTGTCTATACGACTCGCCCCGACACCCTTTTCGGCGCCTCGTTCCTCGCGATTGCGGCGGATCACCCACTTGCGCGACAAGCCGCGGAAGATAACAAGGCAATAGCCGACTTCTGCGACGAATGCCGCCGTGCCGGTACCTCGCTTGCTGCCCTTGAGACGGCCGAGAAAAAGGGCATGGACACAGGCATTCGCGTCAGGCATCCACTGGACGCAAGCTGGGAATTGCCGGTCTATGTCGCCAATTTCGTGCTGATGGACTACGGCACGGGCGCCATCTTCGGCTGCCCGTCCGGAGACCAGCGCGACCTTGATTTCGCGCGCAAGTATGATCTTCCCGTTGTGCCCGTCGTCATGCCGAAGGACGGCGACGCCGCGACCTTCAACGTTGGCGATGAAGCTTATGTCGGCGATGGCGTGATGATCAATTCGCGCTTCCTGGATGGCCTCTCCACGGAAGAGGCCTTCGAGCGTGTCGCATCGACCCTTGAAAAGACTGAGATCGACAGAGCCCCACAGGCAGAGCGGAAAGTGAATTTCCGCCTGCGTGACTGGGGCATCTCCCGCCAGCGCTACTGGGGCTGCCCCATCCCCGTCATCCATTGCGAGGATTGCGGCGTGGTGCCTGTGCCGAAGCAGGATCTGCCGGTCAAACTGCCCGACGATGTCACATTCGACAAACCCGGCAATCCTCTCGACCGCCACCTCACGTGGCGGCACGTCGCTTGCCCGCAATGCGGCAAGGATGCGCGCCGGGAAACCGACACGATGGATACGTTCGTCGATTCGTCCTGGTATTTCACGCGTTTCACGGCACCCTGGGAAGATAAGCCGACGGATCCGAAGGTCGCCAGCCATTGGCTGCCTGTCGATCAGTACATCGGCGGCATCGAGCATGCGATCCTGCATCTGCTCTACTCGCGCTTCTTTACCCGGGCAATGAAGGCCACCGGTCACGTTGCTCTGGACGAGCCGTTCAAAGGTCTTTTCACGCAAGGCATGGTGGTTCACGAGACTTACAGCCGTGGTGAAGGGGCCCAGCGCGAATGGATCACGCCCGCTGAAATCCGCATCGAAGAGATCGATGGCGCTCGCAAGGCGACGCATATCGAGACCGGTGAACAGATCGCCATCGGCTCGATCGAGAAGATGTCGAAGTCGAAGAAGAATGTTGTCGATCCCGATGATATCATTGGATCCTATGGTGCCGACACCGCGCGGTTCTTCGTGCTGTCCGATTCACCACCGGATCGGGATGTCATCTGGTCGGAGGCGGGTGTGGAAGGATCGCATCGTTTCGTCCAGCGGACCTGGCGCCTGATCTCTGAAGCCTCTTCCGTGCTGCGACAGGCTTCCGCACAGCCGGCCGCGGCCGGCCCGGCACTTGAGACATCGCAGCTGGCCCACAAGACATTGAAGGCCGTGGAGGCTGATTATGAGAAGCTGGCCTTCAACAAGGCCGTTGCACGGCTTTACGAGCTGGTCAACGCACTGGCATCGCCGCTGACACAGGTCGCCGCCGGCAAGGCCGACAATGGCACCGTCAATGCCCTCAAGGATGCCGTCGTGATCCTGATCAACATGATCGCACCGATGATGCCGCATCTCGCGGAAGAATGCTGGCGCGAGATCGGCGGCAGCGGACTTATCGCGCAATCTCCCTGGCCTGCCTATGATGCAGCACTGGTGGCCGAAAACGAGATAACACTTCCCGTTCAGATCAACGGCAAGAAGCGTGCGGATTTGACAATTGCCCGCGATGCAGATCAGACTGAAGTCCAAAGCGCTGTCCTCGCCCTGGAGGCCGTCCAGGCGGCCCTGAATGGTCAGAGCCCGAAGAAGATCATCGTCGTGCCGCAGAGGATCGTGAATGTCGTTGTCTGAGAAAGCCCGACCCGCAACTCGTCTTGTTGCGATCGCAGCTATCCTTGTCGTGCTTTCAGGTTGTCAGGTTCGTCCGCTTTATTCGGAAGGGGCCAATGGTGCACCTGCGCAGAAACTCGCGTCAATCGACATCTCCGAGGCCGGAGACCGCGTCTCGCAGGAAGTGCGTAACCGCCTTATTTTCCTGGTTTCCGGAGGGGCCGGCGAGCCGGCTAATCCGCAGTACAAGCTCGCTTTGAACGTCAGCCGCGAGGTTACCGGCGTTCTCTACGAAACAGATGAGGCGGATACAGCCGATGCCGGCCGCGTCACCGTCAAGGCCGATTATAATCTGTCGCGTGCAGATACCGGGCAGACGGTGCGTTCGGGTGTTCGCAGTGCCATAGCGCTGGTGGACTTCCCAGATCAGGAATTCGCCAAACTTCGCGCCATCCGCGACGCGGAAAATCGTGCGGCCCGCGAACTCGCCGAGATTATTCGAGCCGACCTCGCCGCAGCGCTTGGTCGCTAACTGCCGTGGGCGAGATCAAATCCCATGAGTTTCACGGCTTTCTTCAGAAGCCGTTGGGCAGCAACAGGATTTTTCTCATATACGGGCCTGATCGCGGGCTGGTATCCGAGCGCGCCGCACAGATCGCTGCGAAGTCGGGTATCTCACTCGACGACCCTTTTTCCCTGGTAAAACTGGATGGCAGTGATCTGCAACAGAATCCGGGACGGCTTCTGGATGAAGTGAATTCCATTGGCCTCTTCGGCGGTGACAAGCTGGTGTGGATACGTGCGGCAGGCACTGAAAAGGGCCTGATCGATGCTTTCTCTTTCTTGGCCGAGGAACCTCCGGCTGCCAGCTATGTCATTGTAGAAGCCGGAGACCTGAAAAAGGGAGCGGGCCTTAGAAAGACCGCGGAAACGGCGCGCAGCGTTCTGGGTGTCTCCTGCTATGCGGATGACGCCCGGGCGGTCAATGCCTTGATAGACCAGGAACTTGGGCAAGAAAACCTTTCGATCACACCCGCTGCGCGACAACGGCTGTTGGAGACACTGGGTGGAGATCGCATCGCTTCACGCAACGAAATCAGAAAGCTTGCCCTCTATTGTCGCGGCCTAACCGCCGTCGAGGAGGAGCATGTCCTGGATATCGTCGGAGATGCGAGCGCTATTTCCGTCGATGATGCCGTCGATGCCGTCCTAAAGGGTGACGCGGATGGCTTGAACCGGGCAGTTCGCAAAATTGTTGCGTCAAAGACGGCCATCTTCCTGGTGCTTCAGGCTTGCCTCAAGCAATTCCAGCTTCTCGATCTCATGCGTTCCGAAATGGACGAGAAGCGCCAGCAGCCGGGGCAAGTGATCGCAACCATGGGCCGGCATCTGCATTTCCGGCGCAAGCCACTGGTCGAATCTGCATTACGACACTGGACAGGACCGGCACTCCAACGCGAGCTCGCCCGGTTGAACACCGCCGTATTTCAAAGCCGGTCAAGGCAAATCCTCGAAGACAGCATCGCCATGCACACGCTTCTGGCAATTACATTGCAGTCGGCTCGTCGATAACGTATTGATTTTTAACGGAAATCAAATTGTTACGGATACGAATCCATGCGGTGAGGCTCATCTGCGTTCAAGCAGACGGCAAATTTCCTCGAGTTGGTCGAGCGTCTTGTAGTCGATGCGCAAATGACCGCCGGCAGCCTTGTGATTTACGGTAACCTCCAGCCCAAGGCTATCCGTCAACGTACGTTCCAACGCCAGAGTGTCCGCATCTTTCTCCGGACGCGGCGGAGATTTGCCGAAGTTTGGATCATTCTGAGCGCGAATATCATTTTGCGCCAACCGCTCCGTGTCACGCACGGACAGCCCTTTACCAACCACCGAACGCGCAAGCGCCACTGGATCGGATGTAGGGATCAACGCGCGCGCATGGCCTGCCGACAGAGCGCCCGCCGACAGCATTTCCCTGACCGGATCTGGCAGTTTCAGGAGACGAAGGCTATTTGCCACGTGGCTACGGCTTTTGCCGATTATTTCCCCGAGATCGTTTTGCGTGTAACCATGCTCGGCAATTAGCTGTTCATAGCCAAGTGCCTCTTCAAGGGGATTGAGATCAGAGCGTTGAACATTTTCAACAATTGCGATTTCAAGCGCGGTGCGATCGTCCACATCCCGAACGATAACCGGGATATCAGAAAATCCTGCCAGTTGCGCAGCGCGCCAACGACGCTCGCCTGCAATGATTTCATAACGATCAGCAGAAATTGTGCGAACCACAATAGGTTGAACGATGCCGTGCTGCCGGATCGAGTTTGCAAGATCCTGAAGTTCACCCTCATCAAAACTGCGACGAGGATTGCGCGGATTGCGGGAGACGAATTCAATGGGTACGCGTCGATCCGCACTCACCGGTTTTGCAGGCGCATCGGGGGCCAATGGCTGATCCATCTCGCCGATCAAAGCCGCCAAACCGCGACCCAGCCGCCTTCTTGAATTGTCGTCGTTCATAACGGTTACTCACACATGTCGTTACGGTATCGAATCGGTCACGCAGCTTTGCGTTGCCGTTCACGCTGGATGACCTCGGATGCCAGCTGGAGATAAGCCTGGCTGCCGGCGCATTTCAGGTCATAAAGAATCGCCGGCTTGCCGTAGGATGGAGCCTCAGAAACACGCACGTTCCGTGGAATAAGAGTGTGATAAACCTTTTCCCCGAGATGGGTGCGTACATCGCTCACAACCTGCTGAGCCAGATTGTTGCGTGAATCAAACATCGTCAAGACAATACCTTGAATATCGAGTGTTGGATTAACGGACCTTCGAACCTGATCGACGGTTTCCAGCAGCTGACTGAGACCTTCAAGCGCGAAGAACTCGCATTGCAAAGGCACCAGCACCGAATGGGCAGCCGCCATCGCGTTCATCGTCAATAGATTGAATGACGGCGGGCAATCAACCAAGATATAGGAGTAGGTGAGGGCAGCTGGTGCGGCCAAGGCTTTGCGAAGACGGAAGATGCGATCACCCGCTTGAGCGATCTCCATTTCAATTCCCAGAAGATCCATTGTCGACGGTATGATCGAAAGATTGGGAACAACCGTCTCCTGGACGATTTCCTCGATCGCGTTCGAACCGATCATCAGGTCATATGAAGACAGCCGTCGGTCTTGGCGTCGGATGCCCAGCCCCGTGCTGGCATTCCCTTGGGGATCGAGATCGACAATAAGAACCCGCTCACCAATCGCCGCAAGGGCCGTCGCCAGATTGATTGCGGTCGTTGTCTTCCCAACGCCACCCTTTTGGTTGGCAATGGTAATGATCCGATTTTTTTCGCCTAGCATGTGCGCGTGTCCGCCAGTGGTTACTGTTTCCGCGAAAGATTTGCGATATCGAGAACCACAGAATCCCTCTCGACGACGCTCCCATGTTTTACCAGATCGAAATCAAACCGACTAACGGCTTTGTCGATCTCCTGCTGATAATCCCGGCCTTTATGAAAGAAAGCGCGGACATCGGGTCTATCAAGCATCCAGGGCGAGACGTATTCCAGCAAAAGAGGCAATTCGGCGAGAGCCCGCGCCGAAATCGCATCGCATGCTGGAATGGTTTTAGGCGCTTCCTCGATGCGAAGAGCGTGGACCGATCCACGTGCGCCCGTCTCCGAGAGGGCAACCCTCAGAAATGCTGCTTTCTTGTTGTTGCTTTCGACAAGGTGTACCCAACCTTCTTGATGTTCGCTCAACAGGATAGCCGTAATGATACCCGGAAAACCCCCACCACTTCCGAGATCCAGCCATCGTTTCGGTCCCGGAAAGAGATGATAGATCTGAGCACTATCAGCGATATGACGGGAGCGAAGATCGGACAGGGTCGATGGTGCAACGAGATTGATCGTCTTCGCCCACTTTTGAAAAAGTGCCGCAAAATGCTCGATCTTCTGAGACGTTTCACGTGAAACACGCAGGCCGTTCACCCCAAGTACGGGACTCGTATTCATTGCATTTTCGCCCCGGGCTGGTTCGATGCAACTTCCGCTTTCCGAATCACCGCCAGCAAAAGCGAAGCTGCGGAGGGCGTCATGCCGTCAACCTTCATCGCCTGGGCAAGATTGATGGGTCGTGTTTTTTGAAGTTTTTGCTGCAGCTCGATCGACAGCCCTGGCAGCCTTGTAAAATCAAAATCGACAGGAATAGCTCGGTTTTCTTCACGGCGCATGCCTGCGATGTCCGCCAACTGCCGATCCATATAAACAGAATATTTTGCGTCGATTTCCAGCGCCTCAGCGAGCTTACGTTCAATACCACCAAGTTCCGACCACGCCACCGTAAGCGTGTTTACTGAATGCTCTGCATACGAAAGGAGTTCATAGGCCGAACGTCGCTGGCCATCCCGATTCAGTTTCATCCCATAACTCGCACCCTCATTCGGCGTTAGGGTCAGCGCCTTAAGTCGAGCCTTGTGGTTTTCGAATGAAGAGAGCCACGACCCGAATTTCTGCGACCGCGCGGAAGATACGCAACCGAGCGCAATGGCCTCTGGCGTCAATCGCTGGTCTGCATTGTCGGCTCGAAGCGACAGTCGATATTCCGCGCGTGACGTAAACATACGATAGGGCTCTGCCACACCTCTGGACGTCAGGTCGTCGATCATCACCCCAATATAGGAATTCGTACGGCTGAAAATGTGGGCTTCGTTCCCTGCACAACGACGGGCAGCATTGAGACCGGCAACCAGCCCCTGTGCTGCCGCTTCTTCATAGCCCGTTGTGCCATTGATCTGTCCAGCGAGAAATAATCCCGGCAATTTGCGAACTTCGAGGCTCTGCGTCAACTCGCGCGGATCGACATGATCATATTCGATTGCGTATCCAGCCTGCAAAATAGCTACATTTTCCAGACCTGGGATGGTGCGGATAAAAGCTTTCTGAACATCCTCGGGAAGGGAAGTCGAAATGCCGTTTGGATAGACGGTGTGGTCATCCAGACCTTCCGGTTCTAGAAAAATCTGATGCCCGTCGCGTTCACCGAATTTGACGATCTTGTCTTCAATTGACGGGCAATAGCGGGGGCCGACACCCTCAATCTGTCCGGAGTACATGGCAGATTTACCGATATTGTCCGAGATAATTTTATGAGTCGCCTCAGTGGTTCGCGTCACGCCACAATCAATTTGTCGCGTTGTAATCCGGTCTGTCATAAACGAAAAAGGAACCGGATCTTCATCTGCAGATTGACGACCGACCGAGCACCAGTTGATTGTCCGTCCATCGAGGCGGGCGGGAGTGCCTGTCTTCAGGCGACCCAATTTGACGGTCAAACGCTCAAGAGTTTGCGAGAGCCCCATGGACGGTTGTTCTCCCACACGTCCCGCAGGTATCTTTCGATCGCCAATATGGATCAACCCCCGCAAGAAAGTGCCGGTGGTTAGAACAACGCTTTGAGCCGAGAAAACCCGTCCGTCCTTGAGCACGACCCCACGAACCCGGTTGTGCTTGGTGGAAATGTCAAAGGCGTCGCCCTCGATGACAGTCAGGTTCGAGATTGCCTCGATCTCTGCCTGCATCGCCAATCGATAGAGTTTGCGATCAGCCTGTGTCCTCGGACCGCGAACTGCGGGGCCTTTTCGGCGATTCAGCAGGCGGAACTGAATACCGGCTTGATCAGCAACACGCCCCATGAGTCCATCGAAAGCGTCAACCTCGCGCACGAGATGGCCCTTACCAAGACCACCAATCGCCGGATTGCAGGACATGACCCCGATCGTTTCCCGTTTATGGGTAAGAAGTGCAGTCTTGGCACCGAGGCGTGCAGATGCACTTGCTGCTTCCACACCCGCATGACCGCCGCCAATCACGATGACATCGTAGTCGAACATCTCTAACCTTCTACCCGTGCTGGAATCGTTTCACGTGAAACAGTTCCGAGGACTCGCTTTTGTTGCATGTCTTCATTTGCCGACGCAGAACTCTGAGAAGATGATCGACAACAAATCCTCTACATCGACACGGCCCGTTATCCGGCCCAGCGCGTCACCCGCAATTCGCAGATACTCCGCTTGTATGTCCAGGCCAAGATCGGCAGCCGCCAAACTAGAATGTATAGCGGTCCGCGCCTCATTCAAACAATCGACGTGACGACGACGCGAGGGGAGGGCGAAATTTGAAAATGCATTCAGATCTGGCAAGCGGCTAACGATCACGTCGATCAGTCTTTCCATGCCTTGGCCGGTCTTTACCGAGATCAGCACGTCAGCGGCGGACTTATCCCATAGATCCGGATTGGAATCAATCTTCGTGCCCACACGGATTGTCCCAACCGCCCCCAACTCGGGGAAATCGCACGGATTATCCGAGAGTGCGATGACAAGATCAGCCTTGGAGATCACGTTGCGCGCACGACGGATGCCCTCTTTCTCCACCAAGTCCTGGGTTTCCCGCAGGCCCGCGGTATCGTGCAGTTTTATCGAGAATCCGGCTAAGGAAAGATCGACCGATAGAACATCTCGCGTTGTTCCGGCTATCTCCGTTACGATCGCAATGTCTCGTTGCGCTAACGCATTGAGTAAGCTGGATTTTCCGGCGTTTGGCGCGCCTGCAATGACCACATTCAAGCCGTCACGAATAATCTCGGCAACAGCAGCGCCATCGAGGTGCGTTCCAATTTCCTCACCTAAAAGCGACATGTCCGCCCATACGGATGGTGAAACAGATCCGGGCACATCCTCTTCATCTGCAAAGTCCAGCTCGGCTTCAATCATCGCCCGCGCATGAACAAGCCGCCGCGACCACCCCTCGTAAAGCGACGACAGATGCCCGCTTGAATGTTCGACCGCCAGCCGTCTCTGCATCTCTGTCTCAGCGGCGATAAGATCTGCAAGACCCTCGATCTCAACCAGATCGAGCTTGTCGTTCTGGAAAGCGCGTCTGCTAAATTCCCCCGCTTCAGCGTGACGGCATCCGAGATATGCAAGCTCCGTCAAGACGGCTTCGACAACCGCCTTTCCGCCGTGAAGCTGCAGTTCCGCACAGTCCTCTCCGGTAAATGAGCCCGGACCTTTGAAGAAGAGTACCAGACCCTGGTCGATGAGTTGATCGTTACGTCCCCGAATCGAACTCAGTTTCGCCAGACGGGGCGCCGGAATCTTCCCGCTCAGCTTCGCCAGCACCTCGGTAGTCCGGGTTCCGCTTATTCGAATCATCGCCACGCCCGAGGGGAGTCCGCCGGACGAAAGAGCATAGATTGTATCGGATATACCCATGGACTCTTTCTCAGTTGTCGAATCCGGCTATTCATTTCGCGAAGCCGAAAAACAAAAAGCCCGAACAAGTCGGGCTTTCATCTTAGTCGAAGCGCAAGAGATCAGGTATTCATTGAATCGAAGAAATCGCCGTTCGTCTTCGTCTGCTTGAGCTTGTCGATGAGGAACTCGATCGCATCCGTGGTGCCCATCGGCGCAAGGATACGACGCAGAACAAAGATCTTCTGGAGATCCTGGCGCGGCACCAGCAGGTCTTCCTTGCGTGTCCCAGACTTGAGAATATCCATGGACGGGAAGATGCGCTTGTCGGCAACCTTGCGGTCAAGCACGATTTCCGAGTTGCCGGTACCCTTGAATTCTTCGAAGATCACTTCATCCATGCGGCTGCCGGTATCGATCAGCGCCGTGGCGATAATCGTCAGAGAACCGCCTTCTTCGATGTTGCGAGCTGCACCGAAGAAGCGCTTCGGGCGCTGCAGCGCGTTGGCATCCACACCGCCCGTCAGAACCTTGCCAGATGAAGGAACGACAGTGTTGTAGGCGCGCCCAAGACGCGTGATCGAATCGAGCAGGATGACAACGTCGCGGCCGTGCTCGACCAAACGCTTTGCCTTCTCGATCACCATTTCAGCAACCTGTACGTGGCGGGTGGCGGGCTCGTCAAAGGTGGAGGATACAACTTCACCTTTCACCGAACGCTGCATGTCCGTCACTTCTTCCGGCCGCTCATCGATCAGCAGGACGATCAGGTAGCACTCAGGGTGATTCGCCGTGATCGAATGGGCGATATTCTGGAGCAGAACAGTTTTACCGGTCCGCGGCGGTGCCACGATGAGGCCGCGCTGGCCCTTGCCGAGAGGTGCGATGAGATCGATTACACGCGCCGAGAGGTCCTTGGAGGTCGGAACCTCCAGCTCCATCTTGAAACGCTCGTTCGGATAAAGCGGCGTCAGGTTGTCGAAATGCACCTTGTGCCGGATCTTCTCGGGGTCTTCGAAATTGATCGTATTGACCTTGAGCAGGGCAAAATAGCGCTCGCCCTCCTTCGGACCCCGGATCGGTCCTTCGACCGTATCACCCGTCTTCAGTGAAAACCGGCGAATCTGGGAAGGGGAGATGTAAATATCATCCGGACCTGGGAGATAATTGGCATTTGCCGACCGGAGAAAGCCGAAACCGTCCTGAAGAACTTCGACCACGCCTTCCCCGATGATTTCAACATCCTGGCTCGCAAGCATCTTCAGGATGGCAAACATCAGCTCCTGCTTGCGCATGACGCTGGCATTTTCGACCTCGACTGATTCGGCAAAGGCGAGCAAATCGGTCGCGGTTTTGTTCTTAAGATCTTGTAGCTTCATTTCAGCCATGAAGGGGGACCACACTTAGCAGTTCGGAATGGAAGGTCGGCGTGCTTTAGGTAAGGGGAGCCGCACGAGAGGGGCAGACTCGTCTCTTTTACACATGCCACGAAAGATGAGATGACGCGAAAATAGCGATTCACATGGATCGCCGCAAGGGGCCTTCTGGATTTAACCGTAATTTCATCCGCAACCACGCGCTGATGTCAAAAAGGTTTCACCACCGCCATGATGACGATGGCGATCATCAGCACGGTCGGGGCCTCATTCATCAGCCGCCAGTAGCGAGCACTACGGGTATTTTCGTCGCGAGCAAAGCTGCGAACGGCACGGCTGAAAAGCACGTGAACACCCGTGAGAAGCACGACAAACAGAAGCTTCGCGTGGAGCCACCCGCCTTGAAACCCGTAGACACTCCAGGCGAGATAAAGGCCGAGCACCCAGGAGATCATCATCGCAGGGTTCATGATGACCTTGAGCAGGCGCTGCTCCATCATCTTGAAAGTCTCGGATTGCGGCGACCCCGGCTCCGCATCGGTATGATAAATGAACAGGCGCGGCATGTAGAGAAGCGCTGCCATCCAGGACATCACAGCGATGATATGCAGCGCCTTTATCCAGAGATAGAGATTATCCGGCTGGTAGACGAAGAGCCCTGCAAGCAGGGCGACAAAAATCCCGATCGCAACAAACGCTCTGATGCGCGCACGCCGGCCGGGAGCCCTGTCAACCTGCCTCTCCATGGTCACGCCGCCTCCCCTGAGCGTCGAACACGCGCAAGAAGCTGTGTGACATGCTCTGGATCTGCCTGCGGCGTGATCCCATGCCCCAGGTTGAAGATCAGCGGTCCATTCCCAAGAATGTCCAGGATCCGATCTATCCCCTCATCGAGAGCGATACCACCGGCAACGACCCGCATCGGATCAAGATTGCCCTGGATCGGACCGTCCTTCTGCAACTCCGCCGCAAAGCCCAGCGGAACCGACCAGTCGAGACCGATTGCATCCGCATCCGTCGCCTGCCTGTAAGTTTTCAGGCGCGTCCCTGCTCCCTTGGCAAAGGCGATGATTCGCGCCTGTGGCCGACGTGCCCGAACGCTGTCGATCATTCGACGGACGGGCCTGATCGCATAACGCTCGAATTCCTCCTCGCCGAGAACACCGGCCCAGGAATCAAAAATCTGAACCGCGTCGGCCCCCGCATCAATTTGTTCAACCAGATAGTCAGCCGATACGTCCGCCAGCAAACCGAGAAGATGGTCGAATGCCTCCGGGTGGCGATAGGCGAAAAGCCGGGCAGGGGCCTGGTCCGGGGTTCCCTGACCCGCAATCATATAGGTCGCGACCGTCCAGGGCGCGCCACAGAAGCCGAGAAGGGTTGTTTCTCCGGGCAGCTCCCGCCGCAGTTTCGTTACCGTCTCGATGACTGGCTTCAGGTGACCCGAGACGATCGATGGGTTCAGCCGATGGATCTCTCCAACATCGATCGGGTCCATTCGCGGTCCGTGGCCTTCCTCAAAGCGAACATTCCGCTTCAAGGCGTCGGGGATGACAAGGATATCGGAAAACAGAATCGCTGCATCGAAACCGTACCGACGGATCGGCTGCAATGTCACTTCCGTTGCAAGCTCCGGCGAATAACAGAGATCAAGAAAGCTCCCGGCCTGTTGGCGTGTTTTGCGATACTCCGGAAGATAACGACCTGCCTGCCGCATCAACCAGACGGGAGGAGGAGACAACGTCTCTCCCTGCAATACCCGAAGCACTTTGCGTCCTTGCACAGTCACGTCCACATGTCTCCAACTTAAAACAAAACTGAATCTAGAAGGTTTCTATTTCTTAGAGTCGGTGACTATCAAGGATTAAAATCCATCCCCACCTCATCCACAGGGCCGCCGCGTTGAGCAGCCGTGAGGAAAAAATTCGGCCAATCTGGCACGAAAGTTCGGATAGCCCGGAAAATTGTTTCGATTCAATTCGTTCTGCTCTTCACCACTTGAGACGTGTTTGTGGATAGGCTGTGAATGGGCGTGACATTTTGCCGTAAGCATGAGTCATCTTCACAGGGGCCGCGAAGTCTTCTCCGAGCGTGCGTCAATTGTGAATAACTCGGAAGTTTTCCCCTTGCCTTGGACGGGGGCGAGCCCTTAGCTGTTTTTGTCCCGCTTTATCAACAAGCCCCGGAGAATAACGTGGAGAACCAGAAAAACTATTTCCACCTGCATCTGATCTCCGATTCGACCGGCGAAACATTGATTGCGGCCGGCCGCGCCGCCGCTGCGCAGTTTCAGGCTTCCCATGCGCTTGAACACGTCTATCCGCTGATACGGACGCGAAAGCAGTTGGGGCAGGTGCTCGAGGCCGTCGATGGAGCGCCCGGCATCGTCCTCTATACCATTGTCGATCGCGACCTGGCCGATATGATCGACCAGCAATGCAAACAGATGGGCGTACCCTGCGTCTCTGTTCTCGATCCGATCATCGATATTTTCCAGACCTATCTGGGTGCCACATCCCGTCGTCGCTCCGGCGCCCAGCATGTCATGAATGCCGAATATTTTGCGCGCATCGAGGCCCTCAATTTCACGATGGATCACGATGACGGACAGCTGCCCGTCGATTTTGATGAAGCCGACGTCGTCTTGATCGGGATCAGCCGGACATCCAAAACACCGACCAGCATCTATCTCGCCAACCGCGGCATCAAGACAGCGAACATACCGATCGTGCCCAATGTGCCGCTGCCGGAACGATTGCTCGAGGCGACGAAACCCTTGATCGTAGGTCTGATCGCAACTGCGGATCGGGTTTCGCAGGTCCGACAGAACAGGGTGCTCGGGGCAACCCAGGGCTTTCATGTCGAAGAATATACCGATCGTGCCTCGATCGCGGAGGAACTGAAATATGCGCGCATGCTCTGCGCACGCAACAATTGGCCGATCATTGACGTGACGCGCCGCTCGATCGAGGAAACAGCGGCCGCGATCGTTGCCCTGAGGCCCCGGCTGCGGTAAATCCGCACTCCACTGTCCAGGACCCGTCTATGACCCCTTCTCTCGTGCTTGCGTCTGCAAGCCCCTTTCGCAGGATGCTGCTTGAAAACGCCGGCATCGCTTTTGGAAGTCAGGCTGCGGCCATTGACGAGCGGGCGATCGACGCCAAGCTTGAAGCGGAAGGGGCGTCACCGGAAACGATTGCCCTCGCTTTGGCTGCAGAAAAGGCTGTCGATATCGCAAGGCATTTTCCCGAAGCGGTTGTGATTGGGTCCGACCAGACGATGTCTCTTGGCGCGCGCGTCTACCACAAGCCACGAACTATGGACGAGGCGCGAGATCACCTTCTGTCTCTTTCAGGCCAGACTCACCAACTCAACAGTGCAATCGTGCTCCATCAGGACAAGGAGATTTTGTGGCGCCACGTGTCGTCGGCCCGGTTGACCATGCGTAATTTCGACCGGGATTTTGTTGAGCAACATCTTGCGCGTGTCGGTGAAAAGGCGCTTTCCAGCGTCGGCGCCTACCAGCTGGAGGGGGAGGGTATCCAGCTGTTTGACGCGATCGAGGGCGATTATTTCACGATTCTCGGTCTACCCATGCTGCCCTTGCTGGCTAAACTTAGAGAGATCGGTGTTCTCGATGCGTGATTCACGTGAAACATTTGTTAACCATGCTTTCGTTGCCGGCTACCCGGTCAAGCATTCGCGATCGCCTTTGATTCATGGATATTGGCTGGAGAAGTTGAAATTGCAGGGAAGCTACCGGACTCATGAAGTGACTCCGGATAATTTTCCCGGCTTCATACAGGAGTTGAAAAGTGGACAGTCCGGATTTATTGGTGGCAACGTCACCATCCCCCATAAGGAAGTTGCTTTCTCCCTCTCCGATCGGCCGGATGATTTGGCACGGGAAATCGGTGCCGCCAATACCGTCTGGCTGGAAGACGGTGTGCTTCATGCGACCAATACTGATGGCATAGGTTTCACTGCCAATCTCGATCAATCAGCACCTGGATGGGATGGGATCGAGACGGCTGTTGTCCTCGGTGCCGGGGGCGCAAGCCGGGCGGTCATCCAGTCCATTCGCGACAGGGGTGTCAAAACCATCCATGTTCTGAACCGGACGGTAGCGCGGGCGCGTGAATTGGCGGATTGTTTCGGGCCGGCGGTCCATGCGCAGCCGATGGAAGCCCTCTCGGATATGCTTCCCGGCGCCGGGCTTCTGGTCAATACAACATCGCTTGGGATGGACGGCGGAGAGGTACCCGCCTTCGATTTCAGTTCGATGCGTCCGGATGCTGTTGTCACCGACATCGTCTATGTGCCGTTGAAAACGCATATTCTGGCGCAGGCCGAAAGTCAGGGATTTCGCATTGTCGATGGGCTCGGGATGCTCCTTCATCAGGCCGTGCCCGGCTTTGAAAAATGGTTCGGAGTTCGCCCCACGGTCGATAGCGCGCTTCGCCAATTGATCATTGATGACATGGCGGCTCACACATGATCGTCCTTGGCCTTACCGGATCCATCGGCACGGGAAAGTCGACAACGGCGCAGATGTTTGTAGATCTGGGCATTCCGGTGAACGATGCCGATAAGGTCGTGCATGATCTCTACCAGGCAGAAGCTGTAGAGCCGATCGATCGGGCATTCCCGGGTGTCGTCGTCGATGGCTGCGTGGACAGGGGCAGACTTTCGTTGGCGCTCGCGGAAAGTCCCGCACGGTTCAAGGAATTGGAGGCCATCGTCCATCCGCTCGTTCGTCTGCGTGAAAAGCAGTTCGTCGAAAAGGAAAGAGCCGCAGGAACGCCGATCGTGGTGCTCGATATTCCCTTGCTCTATGAGGTTGGCGGCGAAGATCGTGTGGATGCCGTCGTTGTCGTAACCGCCGATCCAGACATTCAGCGCGAGCGTGTCTTGAAAAGACCGGGGATGACGGCCGAAAAATTCGATCTCATCCTCTCGCGCCAGATGCCGGACGACCAAAAACGTGCGAAGGCGGATTATATCATCGATACCGGCCTCGGGCTTGATTCGGCCCGCACGCAGGTCGGGGCACTTGTCGAACGTCTTCTGAAAAAAAGGTGACCTAATGCGCGAGATCATTTTCGACACGGAAACCACCGGTCTCGATAATCGTCTTGATCGGGTCATCGAAATTGGCGGCGTCGAACTCGACAATCACTTTCCGACCGGCCGGACGTTCCACGTCTACATCAATCCAGGCGATCGTCAGGTTCATCCGGATGCGCTTGCAATCCACGGCATCACCGATGAGTTCCTGAAGGACAAGCCGTCCTTTGCCAATATTGCGTCCGACATGATGGCGTTTTTCGGCGATGCCCGCTGGGTGGCCCACAACGCGAACTTTGATATGGGCTTTATCAATGCAGAGCTTGCCCGCATCGGCCAGCCACCCGTCGCGCCCGATCTGGTGACGGACACTCTGGCACTGGCCAGGCGTAAAAATCCAATGGGGCCGAACTCGCTCGATGCACTTTGCCGGCGCTACGGCATCGACAATGCTCACCGGACGAAGCACGGCGCATTGTTAGACTCCGAACTTCTGGCAGAAGTCTATATCGAGATGAGCGGCGGACGGCAGGCGGCTCTGGGTCTCTCCTCGCAGGAAAGCCGCGGCACCGAGCGGGAACAGGACGATACGATCGTTGTGATCGGCCAGAGACCGCGCCCGTTGGCGCCGCGTCTGACTGAAGAGGAACGCGCAAGCCACGATGCGCTGGTCGCCAAGATGGGTGCCAAGGCAATCTGGGGCAAATACGGCCAACCTCAATAAACCAGCCGCAATAAAAAATGCCCGGCTCGCGAGAACCGGGCATTCGGCTTAACAAGCAAACTCTTCCCAAATCAGTTCGGCGCGGCGGAAACCTGGGCACGAACCTTTTCTTCGGCCATGCGCTGCGTGAACATCTGCGCAAAGTCGATCGGATCGATCATCAGCGGCGGGAAGCCACCGTTGCGGGTTGCATCGGCAACGATCTGGCGTGCGAAGGGGAAGAGCAGGCGCGGGCACTCGATGAAGAGCAGCGGCAGCATGTGTTCCTGCGGAAAGCCGGTAACGCGGAAGACGCCACCATAGGCCAGTTCGACATTGAACAGAACCTTGTCGCCTTCCTTGGCTTCGGCATTCAGCGTCAGGACAACATCAAATTCCGCTTCGGAAAGCGGGTTGGCATTGACGTTGACATTGATGTTGATCGAAGGAGCCTTGTCGCGAGCCTGCAGCGAACGGGGGGCAGCGGGATTTTCGAAGGACAGATCCTTGATGTACTGTGCCAGAACGTTCAGGGACGGACTCTCCTGGGAGCCGCCGTTCGGGTTGGATGCGGTATCGGTCATGAGGCCTTTTCCTTGGGCTTGATGTGCTGTGGCCATCTAGCATTTCGCTCGGAGCCTTACAACCCGGAGCCCTGCCGCATCATGGAAGGCTAGCGCAACCTGTTCCGGTCATCCTGCTGTCCCGGCGAACGAGGTGCATCACGCGAATACTCGTCTTCCTCCAGGTCAACTACCTGCGGACCGCGCCGATGAACGTCGGAGGAGTTGTCTCCGGGGCGGCTTCCGGGTGAAAATCCGAAACCGGAGCCGACCGTGACGATGTTGAGGCGATCACGCATCACCTTCCAGGCGAGGTCTCGTACGGGTGGAAGAAAAAGCAGGATCCCGACAATATCGCTCAGAAAGCCGGGCAGGATCAGTAAAATGCCAGCGACAACGATCATGACCCCATGAACCAGTTCGCGCCCGGGATCGCCGCCACCAGCCGTTGCCTGCTGAAGTCGTCTCAATGTACCCAAGCCCTGAAAACGCAACAGGACTATTCCGGCGACCATGCTGGCAAGAACGAGCATCAATGTCATCCCGACACCGATTTCGTTTCCGACCAGAACAAAGGTCGCGATTTCCGCAAACGGCAACACAAGAAAAAGCGATGGAGCGATCAGAATACGCATGGAACCCACTCATTTATCGAGGAAATGCCATCCAACGGGCGCCTCGTTGCAAGGAATTGATATAGTCGTTTGAATGATGATGCCATGCAGACTATATGGGGTAACCTCAAGGCAAATTAACAGCGGTCTGGGTGGAATGGGCTCTTTCGACTTCGTCACATTGTTTTTTCTGGTCGCCGCGGTGATCATCTTCATCCAGTTGCGCAGCGTGCTCGGTCGTCGTACCGGCAGCGAGCGGCCACCGCTCGATCCCTATTCCAAGCGCGAAACCGCGGAAGGACCGGAGGCGACCGGCAAGGTCGTGCAGTTGCCGCGTCGGGATGGCAGCCCGGATGGCACGGCGAGCTATGCGGCAATCGACGCCTTCACGCCAGCGGGCACGCCGCTCAATGACGGTTTGCGCAGGATAGCAGATGCAGATGCTTCCTTCGATCCGAAGGAATTCGTCAACGGCGCCAAGACGGCCTACGAGATGATCGTCATGGCGTTTGCCGATGGTGATCGCAAGACGTTGAAGGGTCTGCTGTCCCGTGAGGTCTATGATGGTTTCGAAGCGGCGATTGCGGAGCGCGAAGCCAAGGGCGAGGTTCTGAAGTCCACGTTCGTCGGCATCGAAAAGGCCGATATCGTTCATGCCGAAGTCAAGGACAGCGAAGCGAGCGTCACTGTGCGGATCATCAGCCAGTTGATCTCTGCTACCTTTGACAAGGCTGGCGCCGTTATCGACGGCGATAGCGAGGCGGTGTCCGAAGTCAACGACCTCTGGACCTTCGCCCGCGATACACGCTCGCGCGATCCGAACTGGAAGCTGATCGCGACCGAATCCGAGAATTGATCGGACCGGCGCGATGGATTTCAGTCTGCAGCGGGTCGGCTTCTCCGACATCCCCGGTTGGCAAAACGATGATCCGGCTGCGGTCGTACGCGCGCTTGCTCGTTGTCATCGGCATGTCGTTTCGGTCAAACCCCACAAGACCGGCGCGCTCGGCGTCAGCTCGGACGATTTGGGGCTGGCCTTTGAGGCGGCATCGACTGTTGTCGATGCCCTGGCCCCCGAGGGGGCCAGGGATTTCTTCGAGACGCATTTCGTGCCTTTTCTCGTCCGCCCGTCGATGGGAGGGAGAGGTCTGGTCACGGCCTTTTATGAACCCGAAGTCGAGGTTCGGGCAGAACCGGACGCGCAATTTCGCTATCCCTTTTACCGCCGTCCGGCCGATCTCGTTGACCTCGATGACAGCAATCGGCCGTCCGGCATGGATCCCTATTTCGCTTTTGGTCGCCTCCGCGACGGAGCGATTGATGAATATCCGGATCGTAGCGCAATCGAGCAGGGCTATCTTCGCGGCAAGGGGCTGGAAATTGCCTATGCGAAATCCATCGTCGATGTTTTCTTCGCCCATGTTCAGGGGGCGGCCCGATTGCTGTTTCCGGGTGGCCGCGTAACGCGTGTCACTTATGCGGCAAAGACGGGCCATTATTTCTCAGGCATCGGAAAGCTTCTGATCGATCGCGGCGAGATCGACCCCAAGACCGTGTCGATGCAGAGCATTCGCCAATGGCTTGCCGAGAACTCGGATCGGGTTGCGGAGGTCCTCTGGCATAACCGTTCCTTCATCTTCTTTCGGGAGGCTGCGGTCGATGATCCGGTGCTCGGGCCTGTGGCCGCTGCAAAGGTAGCGCTGGAGCCGGGACGCTCACTTGCTGTCGATCGCGCGATCCACACCTTCGGCGTACCCTTTTTCATCAGCAGCGAGACACTGGTCCATATCGATGATGCCAAGCCCTTCCAGCGGCTGATGCTGGCGCTCGATACCGGTTCGGCGATCGTTGGCCCGGCGCGCGGCGATATCTTTACCGGCTCTGGTGACGAAGCTGGCCGACTGGCCGGCTCGGTGCGCAACGCGGCAGATTTTTTCATTTTCATTCCCAAGGCCGCAGCAGCAAGATACGGCGATGGCTAAGGATCGAAAGCTCTCGAGCGAAGACAGAATCCTCTGGGGCAAGGTTGCCCGCACGACCCGTCCCCTGCCGGGACGCATGGAAGATCTTGTCCATTTTGAAGAACCGGAGATTGAAAAAGCGCCTGAATCGCAGCAGCCCGCAAATTTCAAGGACGGGCGCTCCCTGTTGGAAGCCCTCGGTGTTGCACCCGAGCCGCCGAAGCCAACGCAGCACCAGCATCATCCTCTCGAGAAGCCGGTGAAGCGCAAGCTCGCCCGGGGACACCTGCAACTGGAGGCGAGGGTAGACCTGCATGGTATGATCCAGAGCGAGGCACACGGATTTCTGCTGCATTTCCTGATGCGCGCCCACGACCGCGGCCTGCGCCATGTCCTGGTCATCACCGGCAAGGGCACGTCGCTCGGCAGCGAAGGTACCTTGAAGCGAGCGGTGCCGATGTGGTTTTCCCTGCCGGAATTTCGGTCTCTGATTTCCTCCTACGAACCGGCTGCACGCACCCATGGCGGCGAGGGCGCGCTTTACGTGCGTCTCTCCCGGGCCAGGGGAGCGGCACCGTGACGCCCTTCGGCGAAGCCATGCATCGCCTGCGTCTGCAAAAGGGCGTTTCGCAAAAACAGATGGCCGCCGCCATCGGTGTTTCTGCCGCCTATCTTTCGGCCCTCGAACATGGAAAGCGTGGCGCTCCGAGCTTCGATTTCCTCCAACGCGTCGCCGGATATTTCAACGTCATCTGGGATGAGGCGGAAGAACTTTTCGGCTTGGCGGCGCTTTCCGATCCCAAAGCCGTGCTCGATACGTCCGGACTATCCGCTGGTCATACCGCCTTTGCCAACAAGCTTGCGGCGCGAATTCGCCGCCTTCCGGACGAAACCATCGCTGCATTGGAAGAAGTTTTGGAAAACCGGCGTTTTCCTGATAAGGATCGTGAATGATCCCCTGTTTTCTGCCGGTTTTAGCGCCTCGGGATTTGGAAGCGCCAACAGTTTCCCTATATTCACAACAGCCGTGGATCGGGTGATTCGCCCGTAATCGCCGTCAGGCCTCTTTAGAGGCTTGGAACCCTGGAAAGACTAGAAACTATATGACCGATACTCCTGAAACCGCCTCCGGTTCCAACGCCGAAGAATACGGCGCAGATTCCATCAAGGTGCTGAAGGGCCTCGACGCCGTACGCAAGCGGCCGGGCATGTATATCGGTGATACCGACGACGGCTCGGGCCTGCACCACATGGTCTATGAAGTCGTCGACAACGCGATCGACGAAGCGCTTGCCGGCCACGCCGATGTTGTCACGGTAACTCTGAATGCCGATGGTTCGGTCACGGTCACAGACAATGGTCGCGGCATCCCGACTGACATCCATAAGGAAGAAGGCGTATCCGCAGCCGAGGTCATCATGACCCAGCTGCATGCCGGCGGCAAATTCGACCAGAATTCCTACAAGGTCTCGGGCGGTCTGCACGGCGTCGGCGTGTCGGTTGTCAATGCGCTTTCCGTATCGCTGAAGCTGAAGATCCGCCGCGCGGGCAAGGTTCATGAGATGAGCTTCACCCACGGGGTTCCCGATGCCTCGCTGGTTGTGACCGGGGATGCGGGTGACCTGACGGGGACGGAAGTCACCTTCCTCCCGAGCACCGATACTTTTACCAAGACCGATTTCGATTACGGGACGCTTGAGCATCGCCTGCGCGAGCTGGCCTTCCTCAATTCCGGCGTTCGCATTGTACTGACCGATCGACGTCATTCCGACATCCGCCAGGACGAGTTGATGTATGATGGCGGTCTCGAAGCCTTCGTCGCCTATCTCGATCGCGCCAAGAAGCCACTGGTCGCCAAGCCCGTGGCTATTCGCGGCGAGAAGGATGGTATCACTGTCGAGGTGGCGATGTGGTGGAACGACAGCTACCACGAAAACGTGCTCTGCTTCACCAACAACATTCCCCAGCGCGACGGGGGCACGCATATGGCGGGCTTCCGCGGCGCGCTGACACGGCAGGTCGTTTCCTATGCCGATAGCTCCGGCATCACCAAGCGGGAAAAGGTTACGCTGCAGGGCGAAGATTGCCGCGAAGGCCTGACTGCCGTTCTGTCCGTCAAGGTTCCTGATCCGAAATTCTCGTCGCAGACCAAGGACAAGCTGGTTTCGTCCGAGGTTCGTCCGGTGGTCGAAAGCCTCGTCAACGAAGCGCTCAGCACCTGGTTCGAAGAGCATCCGACCGAAGCCAAGATCCTCGTCGGCAAGGTCGTAGAGGCAGCGGCTGCCCGTGAAGCTGCCCGCAAGGCGCGTGAACTGACCCGCCGCAAAGGCGCTCTGGATATCTCCTCGCTGCCCGGCAAGCTTGCCGACTGCTCGGAGCGCGATCCCGCAAAATCCGAGCTCTTCCTCGTCGAGGGTGATTCGGCTGGCGGCTCCGCAAAGCAGGGCCGCTCGCGTGAAAACCAGGCGATCCTGCCGCTGCGCGGCAAGATCCTCAATGTTGAGCGTGCCCGTTTCGACAAGATGCTGTCCAGCCAGGAAATCGGCACCCTGATTACGGCACTCGGCACCTCGATCGGCAAGGACGAGTTCAACCCCGAAAAGCTGCGCTACCACAAGATCATCATCATGACCGATGCTGACGTGGACGGCGCCCATATCCGCACCTTGCTGCTCACCTTCTTCTTCCGCCAGATGCCGGAACTGATCGAGCGTGGCCATCTCTATATCGCCCAGCCACCGCTCTATAAGGTGGCGCGCGGCAAGTCGGCGCAGTATCTGAAGGACGAGAAAGCGCTGGAAGATTACCTGATTTCGATGGGCCTCGAGGAAGCCCGCCTTGAGCTTGGCTCGGGCGAAGTGCGAGCCGGGCAGGATCTGCGCGAGGTCATCACCGACGCGCTTCGCCTGCGCACGCTGATCGACGGCCTGCATTCGCGCTATAACCGCTCCGTGGTCGAGCAGGCGGCGATTGCCGGTGCGCTTAATCCGGAATTGACCCACAATCAGGAACGTTCGCACGCGACGGCCGCCCAGGTGGCGACGCGGCTTGACCTGATTGCCGAGGAAACCGAACGGGGCTGGACTGCCGTGGTGGCTAGTGACGGCGGCCTGAAGTTCGAACGTATGGTGCGTGGCGTCAAGGAAGTGGCTTCGCTCGACATGGCGCTGATCGGCTCGCAAGATGCTCGCATGATCGACCTCCTTGCACCGCGGCTTGCCGAAATCTACGCGATCCCGCCGAAACTCTACCGCAAGGAAGGCGCGCTTGAAATCAGCGGCCCGCGCGCGCTGCTCGATTCGATTTTCGCAAGCGGTCGCAAGGGCCTGTCGATGCAGCGATACAAGGGTCTGGGAGAAATGAACGCCGAGCAGCTCTGGGAAACCACGCTGGATCCGAATGTGCGGTCGCTTCTGCAGGTCAGGGTTCCCGATGCCACGGATGCCGATGGTTTGTTCTCGCGCCTGATGGGTGATGAGGTGGAGCCTCGTCGCGATTTCATTCAGGAAAACGCGCTCAGCGTCGCCAACCTGGATATCTAGTTTTTTCAAAGCTGGTCGATGGAATCAAAAATGGCGCCGTGGGGGCGCCATTTTCGTATCGATTCCAGTTTTTCGAGAGAATGATTATTCTGCCACAAACGTGCCATTCAAGGCGATTTCCGAAAGCGGGCGGCGCGGGCTCGGCGTTTCGCGTGCCTGAAGATAATCCGGCAGCTGGGCCTTGTCGCCAAGACGGCCGATCGCGACCGCGGCTTCGATACGATATCCATCGGGAATGCCGAGAACTTCGGCGGCCTTGTCGAAATGAATGCCGGTCATGCCATGGGCCTGGAAACCGGAGATTGATGCCTGGGCGGCAATGGCACCCCAGGCGGCGCCCGTATCGAAGCTATGGCTATAGGAAGGCTTTGCCTCGGTAGAACCCGGCGCGACGAACTCGGTCTTCGAGACGATCAGGATCAAGGCGGAGGCACTTGCGGCCCAGCCCTGGTTGAAGTCGTTCAGCAGCGGAAACAACGTGTTCCACTGTTCAGTGCCACGCAGTGCGTAGACGAAGCGCCAAGGCTGCGAGTTGAAGGCCGAAGGCGCCCAGCGCCCAGCTTCCAGAATGGTCAGAAGTTCCTGCTCGGAAATGACGTCGCCATTATAGGCGCGTGGCGACCAACGGTTCAGGAACACTGGTGAGATCGGGTAATCGGCCTGGCGATGATTGCTCGCGGTCATGACGAAATTCCTGTTTGGGCATGCGGGTGTCGGCCCAGGCCATGCGATATTGTTCATTTTTGAAAGGGCAGCGTTTTCACCGTCGCGTTTTGCCCTATCTCATCTTCGGCTGGAGCTCGGCGGAAATGTTGGGAGCCTTTCCCGCCGGTACTCTCGATACATTCCCTCCGTCGACCTCTTCGGTATCGGGAGAGATAAGCTGCGTCAGCAATGGATATAATGATCTCGCGCCCAGCCGAAAGCCTCGATTTCGAGGATGGACTGTTTCCAAATGGTGACCAATTGTGAAAATCAGATCGCATTTTTCTCCGATACGAATTTCATGGCGGGAGATTGTGCAAGCTGAAAAAAAAGTTGTATAAGTTCTGTAGATTTTGAACAGAGGATCGCTTCCCCATGTCCGTTTCCTTGAAAGACCCGTCGCTTTTCCGCCAGGCCGCGCTGATCGGCGAAAACTGGATCGAGGCTGATCCCGACAATTCCATCCAGGTCAACAATCCGGCGACGGGCGAGATTATCGGCCGCGTGCCGAAACTCGGTGCCGCCGAGACCAAGATTGCAATTGAGGCAGCCCGGATCGCCCAAAAGGGCTGGGCTGCAAAGACAGCCAAGGAACGCGCGAGCGTCCTGCGCAAATGGTACGAGCTGATGATCGAGAACAAGGATGATCTCGGCCGTATCCTGACACTCGAGCAGGGCAAGCCACTTGCCGAAGCAACTGGCGAAATCGCCTATGGCGCGAGTTTCATCGAGTGGTTCGCGGAAGAGGGGCGCCGCGTCTATGGCGATCTTATTCCCGGCCATCAGCCTGACAAGCGCATCATGGTGATGAAGCAGCCGATCGGTGTCGTTGCCGCGATCACGCCGTGGAATTTCCCCAATGCCATGATCACCCGCAAGGCCGGGCCGGCCTTTGCTGCCGGCTGCGCCATGGTACTGAAGCCGGCTTCCCAAACCCCGTTCTCGGCAATCGCGATTGCGGTGCTGGCCGAACGCGCCGGCCTTCCCCAGGGCCTTTTCAGCGTCATCACAGGTTCTGCTACGGCGATTGGTGCCGAAATGACGGCAAGCCCGGTCGTACGCAAGCTGACCTTCACGGGGTCAACGGAAATCGGCGCCGAACTCTACAAGCAGAGTGCGCCGACCATCAAGAAGCTTGGCCTGGAACTTGGCGGCAACGCGCCTTTCATCGTTTTTGATGATGCCGATCTCGACGCAGCTGTGGAAGGTGCCCTGATCGCCAAATTCCGCAACAACGGCCAGACCTGCGTCTGTGCCAACCGCATCTATGTTCAGGATGGCGTCTATGACGCTTTCGCCGAAAAGCTGGCAAAGGCTGTTGGCAAGCTGAAGACCGGAAACGGCTTCGACGAGGGCGTAGTCCTCGGCCCGCTGATCGACCGGCCTGCTCTCGAAAAGGTCGAGGAACATGTCGCAGATGCCGTGAAAAAGGGTGCGCGCGTCCTGCGAGGCGGCAAGCCGCATGCGCTTGGCGGTACCTTTTACGAGGCAACAATCCTCGCGGATGTCACGCCGGATATGGCTGTCGCCCGTGAGGAAACCTTCGGGCCGCTCGCGCCCCTCTTCCGCTTCAAGGATGAGAATGACGTCATCAAGCAGGCGAACGACACCGAGTTCGGTCTTGCGTCCTACTTCTACGCCAAGGATCTCGCGCGCGTCTTCCGCGTCGCCGAAGCGCTGGAATACGGCATGGTCGGCGTCAATACCGGCCTCATCTCGACAGCCGAAGCGCCTTTCGGCGGCGTCAAGCTCTCTGGCCTTGGCCGCGAAGGTTCGCGCTATGGCATCGAGGAATTCACCGAGATCAAATATGTCTGCCTCGGCGGCATTGCCTGAGACACATCATTTGCTATGACAAGGGCCGGCCGGAGCACTTCGGCCGGCTTTTTCAATGAGACCGTTTCAGCGCCGGCGTTGCGGCTCTGTCGAGGAGATGCGATGCCCGCCCCCGTCAATCCCTTCAAGGCCGCGATCCGCGAGGACCGTTTCCAGCTCGGGCTCTGGGTGGCCCTGGCAAGCCCCTATGCCGCCGAAGTCGTGTCGGCCAGCGGGTATGACTGGCTGCTGATCGACGGCGAACATGGGCCGAACGATATTCCGCTGTTGAGCGCGCAGGTGCAGGCGGTCATGCGATCCGGCTCCCATCCGATGGTTCGCCTGCCTTGCGGCGAAGCGTGGATGATCAAGCAGATCCTGGATGCCGGCGCGCAAACCCTGCTTATTCCGATGGTCGAGAGCGTTGAACAGGCCAAGGCTCTCGTGAAAGCGGTGCGTTATCCCCCGCATGGCATTCGCGGGGTGGGCGCCGCGCTTGGCCGCGCTTCCGAATTCAGCCGGATCGGCGACTACCTCCAGACGGCAAACGAGCAGGTTTGCCTGCTGCTGCAGATCGAAAGCAGAGCGGGGCTCGAGGCCCTGGACGATATTGCCTCACTTGAAGGCGTGGATGGCCTGTTCATCGGCCCTTCGGATCTCGCGGCCGATATGGGTTATCTCGGCCAGCCGGGTCATCCGGCCGTGACCGCCGCGATCACTGATGCCTTCCAGCGCATCGCGAAGGCCGGGAAGGCAAGCGGTATTATGACGCTCGATCTCGGGCAGGCACATATCTATCGTTCGCTGGGCGCAAGTTTCATGGCGATCGGGACGGATGTCACGTTGCTGGTCGCGGCCACCGAGAAACTGCGATCTGATTTCATTTCCAGTGAATCCGGCTCTGCGAAACCCGTGTCCGGCTACTGACGCCGGAACTGGGATTTAGATTATGGACTGCAACAAGGTCTCGCGCGCCGATCGCAGATGGCGGCGGCAGGCTGTCTCGACCCTTGACGGATCGCGCGAGCGCAGGGCTGCGATATAGTCGAGATGCTCCTCCATCGCCCGGGCATTGCGTTGCCGTGCGTTGGTCTTGTTCCACTGGTAATGATAGTGGAAGACGATGGCGATGATGTCGTAGAAATCAACGATGAAGCGGTTGGCCGAGGACTTGTGCACCAGAAGGTGAAACCGCTCGTCGAGTTCGGAAAATTCCATGTAGCGATCGTCGATATCGGCAAGTATCTCGTGATGGACGGCCTCGATCCGGCTGAGGTCGATCCAGGCCGGGTGTTCCATCGGCAATGCTGCAAAACTTGCAGCGGAGCGTAGCTCGAACATTTCGCGCACTTCCGTCAGTTCCAGTGCAAACTGGCGGGTGAAACCCTTCAGGACCCAGTGGCTGTTCGGCCGTTTCTCGATTAGCCCGAAACGACTGAAACGGATCAGGAATTCCCGCACGCTCGTCGTGCCGATGCCTATGTCCCGGGCGATTTCCAGTTCGTTTATCTGCATTCCAGGCTCCGCACCACCGGCAAGAATCCGGCGCATGAAGCTTCGTTCGATAATGGCCGATAGAGAATCGGTTTCATCTTCCGGATAATAATCCTCCGCCTTCGGCTGGCGCAGAACCGTCTTTTCACGCTTGTTCCAGGCGATCAGGCCGAGCTCCTCCAGCCGGGTCAGTATGGATCGCACGGTCGTACGGCTGACGCCAAGGAGGTTGCCGAGTTCCGGTTCGGAAGGTAGGCCGGCCGTATCCGCCAATAGCGCAAGACAACGGTTGAAGGCATCCTTGAAGACTGTGTTCTGCTTGGCCATGAAACGCCGCTCGGTTCAAGGAAGGGAGGTGAACGGTACGCTGTAGCGCACGCGGCCTTAAATCGGAATCCCGTCAAGGTCCGTTGTCTGGACCGGGCTGCACCGAAATATCTTTGAGCGGGGTTCATGTGCCCTGAGCATTGGTTGCTTCCTCCGTTTTTCATACCCCGATTTGTGACGATGGGGCTTTGCCGAACATAATACCCATTGACGAGAAACTGTCTATTGTCGATAAAAGACAAAAATAGGCGAACGCGGCCTAAGAGAATTCGGAGGAGACACACGGGTGGCAGCACCTTCCTTTATCGTTCTTTCCCCTGAGGACAACGTCGCCGTGGCGTCAACTGCGCTTGAGGCAGGCGAGCCCTTGGTTGACGGTGTTGTGGCCTCTGGAAGAATCGATGGCGGCCATAAGGTGGCCATCCGTTCCATTCGGACGGGCGAACCGGTGATCAAATATGGTCAGGCTATCGGCCGTGCGACGGCAGATATCGGTGCCGGCGATCACGTACACTCGCACAATCTGGCTTTTGATCAGGATCGGCTTTCCGCCAGCGCTCCCGTGCCTGCGGAGGCGGCGAGTGAAGCGGAGAAGGCCCGAACCTTTCTCGGCTACCGGCGTGCTGACGGTCGGGCGGCGACGCGCAACTACATCGGCATTATCGCCAGCGTGAACTGTTCCACCACCGTCTGTCGGGCCATTGCGGAGGCCGCCAACCAGAAGATTCTGCCGCGCTACGAGGGTATCGATGGCTTCGTGCCGATCGTGCACGACCAGGGTTGCGGCATGAGTTCCACGGGCGATGGCATGAAGAACCTGCACCGTACGCTCGCCGGCTATACCCGCCACGTCAATTTCGGCGGCGTTCTGATGGTCGGGCTCGGTTGCGAGGTCAATCAGCTCACCCTGTATGGGCAGGCGGGCAGCGGTGAGGGCAAGCGTCATTTCAATATTCAGGATGCGGGCGGATCGCGCCGCGCCGTGGAGAAAGCGCTGGGCGTGCTTGAGGAAATTGCCGCCGAAATCGGATCGGTGAAGCGGATTCCGATCCCCGTCAGCGAGATCGTCATTGGCCTGCAATGTGGCGGCTCGGACGGCCTGTCGGGTATCACGGCCAATCCGGCGCTAGGGGTGGCTGTCGATATCTTGGCTGGCGCCGGCGGCACCGCAATTCTCTCGGAGACCTCGGAAATCTATGGCGCCGAACATCTGCTGCGCAGTCGGGCCGTCAATGAAGCGGTGGCGCAGAAGCTCGATGGCCTGATCACCTGGTGGGAAGGCTATGCCGAGATGCACGGTGCATCGCTCGACAACAATCCTTCGCCGGGCAACAAGCGCGGAGGGCTGACGACGATCCTGGAGAAATCCCTGGGCGCCGTCGCCAAGGGGGGACGTTCGCCGCTGACGGCGGTCTACAATTACGCCGAACGGGTTAGCGAACGTGGCTTGGTCTTCATGGACACGCCCGGCTACGATCCTGTTTCCGCGACGGGTCAGGTCGCAGGCGGTGCCAATGTCATCGCTTTCACGACCGGCCGCGGCAGCTGTTTCGGTTCACGACCCGTGCCGTCGATCAAGCTGACGAGCAACACGACGCTCTATCGTGCAATGGAGGAGGACATGGACATCGACTGCGGTACCATCGCGACGGGCGATGCCACGATCGCTGACATGGGCCGTGCCATCTACGACCTGATCATCGAAACCGCTTCAGGCGCCAGGACCAAAAGCGAACTCTTCGGTTATGGCGACAACGAGTTCGTGCCGTGGCACCTCGGCGCAACGTTGTAGGGTCTGGGAATGGCGGGGAGGAAATATGAAAACGAGACAGATCGGCAAGACCGGGCTCCATGTTACCGAATACAGCTTCGGCACGGCGGCACTGGGCGGGCTTTACCGGACCTGCCCCCGCGAAAGCGCCATGGAGACGCTTCAGGCTGCCTGGGATGCCGGCCTCCGCTATTTCGATACCGCGCCCTACTACGGACTGGGTCTGGCCGAGCGACGGACGGGAGACTTTCTGCGCGACAAGCCGCGCGACAGCTTCGTGCTCTCAACCAAGGTCGGCCGGCTCTTGCACCCGGTGCCCGACAATGCAGTGCCGGATTATTCGTATGTCGATCCGCTCTCCTTCGACGTGACCTATGACTACAGCTACGACGCGATCATGCGTTCTGTCGAGTTCAGCTATGCGCGGCTTGGTCTCAACCGCATCGATATTCTCTATGTGCACGATATCGGCGCCTATACCCACGGTGCCGCCCGCAACGCCGTCCTCCTTGGCCAGCTTCTCGATTCGGGGCTGAAGGCTCTGGACGAATTGAAATCGAGTGGGGTCATCTCGGCCTACGGGCTGGGTGTAAATGAAGTTCCTGTTTGCCTCGATGTCATGCGCCAAGCCGATATCGACTGCATCTTGCTCGCTGGCCGCTATACCTTGCTGGATCGATCCGCAGTGGCCGAACTCCTGCCGCTTTGCGAGGAAAAAAAGACCTCTGTTGTCGTGGGCGGCGTTTTCAATTCCGGAATCCTTGCGACGGGACCGGTTGCCGGCTCACATTTCGATTACATGCCGGCCGCGGCAGATGTCCTGGAGAAAGTTGCGGCTATGGAAGCGGTCGCACAGTTGCAAGGGTTGCCTCTTGCGGCCCCTGCAATCCAGTTTGCCCTGGATCATCCCGCTGTGGCCTCGGTTCTGCTTGGAACCGCAAAACCTTCAAGCCTCGTCCGCAACATGGAACTAACGAAGGCCAAGATCAGCTCGGATGATCTTGCGACTTATAGTAATTACACCCTCGTCGCGCCCGCATTGGGTGAGAATGCTGTTCGCGTATGACCGACGAGACAAGGAAGGATGAACTGAATGCTGAAGGGAATTCACCCCTTGCTCGGGCCGGAATTGCTGCACGCGATCCGCACCATGGGGCATGGTGACGAAATCGTCATTGCGGATGCAAATTTTCCGGCAAGCACCATGGGCCCAAAGGTCGTGCGCGCCGATGGTGTGGATGCGCTGTCCATAACCGAGGCGGTGCTTGCTCATATGCCGCTGGATACCTTTGTCGACGAGACGGCCTGGCGCATGGAAGTGGTCGGCGACCCGACGGCGGAGCCGGAAGTCTGTGTGGCGTTCCAGAAACTCGTCCACAAACTGGCGGGCGATTTCAAGGTCGTCCCGATCGAGCGTTTTGCCTTCTATGAGCGTTCCCGCAAGGCGGCCTATATCGTCGCCACGACCGAGTTCAGGCTCTACGGCAACATCATTTTGAAGAAGGGTGTCGTGCTTCCCGAGGAGCTCTACAAACCCTGAGAGGGAGAGTTATTGGATTAAAAATTCCGATGCTCAGAAAAATAGAACAAATCTACCATTTTTCTGTTGCTTTTCGGATCAGCTGATATAGCCTCGCTTGCGGGGCGATCGGAGAGAGGAGAACTTCGATCGACGGCACAAGCGATGTCCTGGAGGTTAGGGCATTGCGGCCACTCTGATGTTCTATCGATAAAATCGGATCATGTGCGCCTGGTGGCCCGATCGAAGGACAGCTGACTTGAGGGCGCTTTGGAGGAGAACAACACATGACGATCATGAAGCATATCCTGTCGCGCCGCGCCTTCACGAGCTTGGCCGGCGCAGCCGTCCTTGCAACGATGATGCCCGCTGCATCCTTTGCGCAGGACGTTACCATTCCGATCATCGTCAAGGACACGACGTCCTTCTACTGGCAGATCGTTCTGGCTGGCGCCCGCGCGGCCGGCAAGGATCTCGGCGTCAACGTTCCGGAGCTGGGCGCCCAGTCGGAATCCGACGTCAACGGCCAGATCAGCATTCTGGAAAACGCCGTCGCTGGCAAGCCGGCTGCCGTTGTCATCTCGCCGACCGAAGCCAAGGCGCTCGGCCAGCCGATCGATGAAGCTGCCAAGTCCGTTCCGGTGATCGGCATCGACTCCGGCGCTGATTCCAAGGCCTTCAGCTCGTTCCTTACCACCGACAACGTCCAGGGCGGCCGTATTGCCGCTGATGGCTTGGCGGCTGCGATCAAGGAAGCGACCGGCAAGGAAGAGGGCGAAGTTGCTCTCATCACCAGCCTGCCGGGTGCCGGTTCGCTTGAGCAGCGCCGCGAAGGCTTCCTCGATCAGATCAAGACCAAGTATCCGGGCCTCAAGCTCATCGCCGACAAGTACGCCGACGGTCAGGCTACTACCGGTCTCAACATGATGACCGACCTGATCACCGCCAACCCGAACCTTGTCGGCGTCTTCGCGTCGAACCTGATCATGGCTCAGGGCGTTGGCCAGGCGATCTCGGAAAACAAGCTTGGCGACAAGATCAAGGTCATCGGCTTCGACAGCGATGAAAAGACGGTGTCTTTCCTAAAGGACGGCGCGCTCGCTGGCCTCGTCGTGCAGGATCCCTATCGCATGGGTTATGACGGCGTGAAGACCGCCCTTGCCGTTTCCAAGGGCCAAAAGGTCGAGGCCAATGTCGATACGGGCGCAAACCTCGTCACCAAGGCGAATATGAGCGAGCCGAAGATCGACGCGCTCCTCAACCCGAAGATCTGAAAATGATCGCCGCGCCGGTTTGATCCGGCGCGGCTTTCTTTGTTGACGGCCTGCTTAGGCGGGCTCGCGAAACAGCGGAGGAGACCGCGGTTTCGTCATAGGGAGGCAGCGTTCATGACGAGCTTGGAACAGGTTGCGCATCGGCACGACGACAGTCCGGTATTGGCCGAGGCAAATCGCGTTCCGCCGGGTTCGCCGATCCTCGAACTCAAGGGGCTTCAGAAGAATTACGGTTACGTGCAGGCGCTGAAGCCGGCGACGGTCACCTTCCTGGCCGGCGAGATCCACGCCATCGTCGGCGAAAACGGCGCCGGAAAATCAACCCTCATCAAGCTCCTGACCGGCGTCATCACCCGCACGGCCGGCGAAATCCTCTGGTGCGGCAACTCCGTCGCGCTGGCGACTCCGAACGAGGCGATCGCGCGCGGCATCAATGCCGTACATCAGGAAGTGGTGCTTTGCCCTCATTTGAGCGTCGCCGCCAATCTTTTTCTCGGTGACGAGATCAACCGCAACGGTCTGATGCGCAAGCGGCAGATGGAGAAGATGGCCCAGGCCGTTCTTGACGATCTCGGTTTCCATTTGCCGGCCGCGGCGGTTTTGAGTTCACTCACCATCGGCCAGCAGCAGCTGGTCGCCACCGCCCGCGCCGCCATGCGCGGCACGCAATTCCTGATCTTCGACGAGCCGACCGCCTATCTCACCCGTCAGGAATCCGCGCAGCTGTTCAAGCTCATCCGCCGCCTTCAGGGCGAGGGCGTGACCATCGTCTATATCAGCCATCGTATGGAAGAGGTCTTCGAACTGGCCGACCGCGTGTCCGTCCTGCGCGACGGCACCCATGTCGGCACGCGCCTTGTGGGCGAGACCAATGAAAACGAGTTGATCGCCCTGATGATCAATCGCTCCATCGAGCAAATCTACCACAAGGAAGAAATTCCGCTTGGCGAGACCATCCTCGAGGCGCGGGGTTTAAGCGGTCCCGGCTTCGAGAATGTGTCGTTGTCCGTTCGCGCCGGCGAGATCGTCGGGCTCTACGGGCTGATCGGCGCCGGCCGCAGCGAATTTGCGCTCGGCCTCTATGGCCGCCATTCGACGACATCAGGCGAAATCCACTGGATGGGCAAGAAGGTCGATATCAGGGACGAGCGCGCGGCCATGGACCTCGGCATTGCCCTCGCGCCGGAAAGCCGCCGCGATCAGGGCCTTTGCCTCAATCTGCCCATCGGCCTCAATATCAATTTGCCAGTGTTCAAGCGCCTCAGTCGAGGCCCCGTCATCAGCCGCAAGGACGAGGCAGCCAATGCCGACAAGCAGATCCGCGATCTCAGCATCAAGACGCCCAGCAGGCGGGTGCTGGTCTCCAGCATGTCGGGCGGAAACCAGCAAAAGGTCGTCATCGGCAAATGGCTGAGCCACGGCGCGCGACTTTTCATCTTCGATGAGCCGACGGTCGGCGTGGATGTCGGCACCAAGGCGGAAATCTATCGGCTGTTCGCCACGCTGCTGAAGGGGGGTGCGGGCATCATCCTGATCTCCTCCTACCTGCCGGAAGTCTACGAACTTGCCGATCGTCTGCATGTCTTCCGCCGCGGCCAGCTGGTCGGCAGCCATGATTTCCACGCCGCATCCCATGAAGACGTGCTCGCTGAAGCGATCGGCGTCTAAGCAATAAGAATGAAGAGGGAGAACATCTAAATGGCTATCACTCCATCCGATACGGTCGCGGTCGCGCCCCGGCGCGGGATGAACGTCCTCTTCAGCCTGACGCTGATCGGCCTTCTTCTCTTCCTGTGGATTGCGCTCGGGCTTGGAACGGCAAGCTTCTGGACACCGCTCAACATCTCGAACCTGCTGCGCCAGGGGGCGATGACCGCGATCCTCGCCGTCGGTCAGACCTTCGTCATCATCACCGCCGGCATCGACCTTTCCGTGGGCGCAATCGTCGGTTTCTCCAGCGTCATCCTCGCCTGGCTGCTGCAGGCCGGCGTGCCCCTCTGGCCGGCGATCGCGTTGACACTGCTCATGGGTGTGGCGATCGGCGTGTTCCATGGTTTCGGTATCGTCCGCATGGGCCTGCCGCCCTTCATCATCACGCTCGCCACACTGACCTCTCTGCGTGGCATCGGTCTGCTGCTCACCAATGGCTCGACGATCTCGATCACCAACGAGGCCTTCACCAATTTTTCCCGCGCCGATTTCCTCGGTATTCCCAGCCTGTTCTGGATGGTCATCTTGGTGGCGGTGCCGGCCTACATCTTCCTGCATCTCAGCCGCTGGGGTCGCTATCTCTTTGCCGTCGGCTCCAACCGCGAGGCCGCGCGCCTCTCGGGCGTCAATGTCAACCGCACCATCTACATGGCCTATATCCTGTCGGCGACCTGTGCCGCGTTCGTCGGCGTACTGCTGGCGTCCCGCATCGGAATCGGTAATGCAACGCAGGCTGAAGGCTGGGAGCTGCAGGCGATTGCCTCCACCGTGATCGGCGGTACCAGCCTCTTCGGCGCGGTCGGCTCGATCCACGGACCACTGATCGGCGCCTTCATCCTTGCGACGATCAACAACGGCGCCAATCTCCTGAACGTCAACTCGTTCTGGCAGCGCATCATCACCGGTCTGCTGATCATCATCATCGTCTACTTCGACCAGCTACGCCGCCGCGGCTCACGCTGAAACCAGAATCTGGTCTGTCTGCGCTTCGGACAGGCCCATGCCGCAGGCGGCTGAAAACCGAGGAATGCCATGAAAGCGGTCCTATGTAACGAGCCGGGGCAGCTTGTCCTTGCCGATGTCCCGGCGCCCGGCGCGGTGCCGGCCGGCTGGGTTCGCCTCGCCGTCAGCCATGTCGGTATCTGTGGCACCGACTACCACATCTACGAGGGCAAGCATCCCTTCCTGCAATATCCGCGAATCATGGGGCACGAGATTTCCGCGCGGGTTACTGAGCCTGGAGAGGGGGTTTCGCTCGAACAAGGCAACCTCGTCATCGTCAATCCTTATATTGCCTGCGGCGATTGCGGCGCATGCCGGAAGGGAAAGCAGAACTGCTGTACCAATATCCGCGTTCTCGGGGTCCACACTGATGGCGCCCAATGCGAGGAAATCCTGGTCCCGGAAGAAAATCTTTACCCGGCTGACGGCCTGTCGCCGGCTGCGGCTGCAACAGTTGAGTTTCTGGCGATCGGTGCTCATGCCGTGCGACGTTCATGCGCACCCAAAGGGTCGCGAGCGCTCGTCATCGGTGCAGGTCCGATCGGTCTCGGCACGGCCATTTTTTCAAAAATTGCCGGACATGACGTGGCGCTCATGGACACAAGCGGCGAGAGACTTGCCATGGCCGCAAGCGCCTTCGGCTTCGAAAAAGGCATTCTTGCTGACGACAGGGCAGCAGAAGCCGTCACGGCGGTAACCCAGGGCGATGGTTTCGATGTCGTTTTTGATGCCACAGGCTATGCCGGTTCGATGGAGCGCTCTTTTGCCTATGTCGCCCATGGTGGCTGCCTTGTGTTCGTCAGCGTCGTCAAGGATGACATCCGCTTCTCCGATCCCGAGTTTCACAAGAGAGAGATGATGCTGGTCGGCAGCCGGAACGCGACGAAGGAAGACTTCGTTCACGTGGCGGATGCGATCCGTTCCGGACATGTGCCCGTTGATGCCCTTATCACCCACCGCACAACCCTTGATCGTGTCGTCGATGACTTGCCGCGCTGGGCCAGGGAGAAGACCGGTCTCGTCAAGGCCGTGATCGAAATCGCGCCGTGACGCGCTAGCGCGGGGATTACTGTGAGGCGACGGGGATTCTTGACAGCTGTCAATCGCAGGGATTCCAGTCTGCTCCGCGAGTTTTGGGCAAGCAACTTCATGGATTGTAAAAGGATCGGTGAAACTCTGCTGTCTCGTGACCAGCAGAGGTCAAAGACTTGCCGGAGAGCAATTGTTGCGTTGCACAAAAGATGCTAGGCTCGACGTGCCTGTCGATGAACAAGGATCGGACGCTGCCCCCTTTGGTGGCAGCGCAGCCCGATCGGTCGCGGTAACAGGAGTGTGTTCCGTTGTTTTACCAGCTTTATGAACTCAACCATGCGATGATGGCGCCCTGGCGCGCTACGGCGGACGCCATGCGCCTTGCCTACGCCAATCCGCTCAATCCGATTTCCCATACTTATTTCGGTCGAGCGGCCGCGGCCGGCCTCGAAGTCTTCGAGCGCATGACCCGTCGTTATGGCAAGCCTGAGTTCGGTCTTCCGGAGACGGTGGTCGACGAGCAGACTGTGCAGGTGCGTGAAAAGATCGTCTGGCGCCAGCCCTTCTGCAATCTCATTCATTTCGAGCGGGCGCTACCCAAAGGTCGAAGCTCCGACCCCAAGGTTCTGATTGTTGCCCCGATGTCGGGCCACTACGCCACGCTGCTGCGCGGCACGGTCGAGGCGCTGCTGCCCCATTCGGATATCTACATCACCGACTGGATCGACGCGCGCATGGTGCCGTTGACCGAGGGTACGTTCGATCTCGATGATTACATCGATTACGTCATCGACATGCTGCATTTCCTCGGAGGCGATACGCACGTCATCGCCGTCTGTCAGCCGGCCGTTCCGGTGCTTGCCGCCGTCGCCGTCATGGAAGGCAATGACGATCCCCTGTCGCCGGCATCCATGACGCTGATGGGTGGACCGATCGATACGCGCATCAACCCGACGGCTGTCAATCAGCTGGCCAAGGACAAGCCGATCAAATGGTTCCAGGACAACGTGGTCATGCAGGTGCCTTTCCCGCAGCCCGGCTTCCTGCGGCCGGTCTATCCGGGCTTCCTGCAGCTTTCCGGCTTCATGTCGATGAACCTCGACCGTCACCTCACGGCGACCAAGGATTTCTTCGAGCATCTGGTGAAGAACGATGGTGACGCCGCCGAGAAGCATCGCGACTTCTACGATGAATACATGGCCGTCATGGATCTGACGGCAGAATTCTACCTGCAGACGGTCGAAGTCGTGTTCATGCGCCATGCTCTGCCGAAGGGCGAGATGATGCATCGCAACCAGCGCGTCGATACTACGGCGATCCGCAAGGTCGCCCTGCTGACGGTGGAAGGCGAAAACGACGATATTTCCGGCGTCGGCCAGACCAAGGCGGCGCAGACGATCTGCACCAATATCCCCGAAGACATGCGCATGCATTACATGCAGCCGGATGTTGGCCACTACGGTGTTTTCAACGGCTCGCGGTTCCGCCGCGAGATCGCGCCGCGCATCGTTGCCTTCCAGCGACAGCATTCGCGCCGGGCAAAGCCAGTCGGCCGTGTGATCAAGGGTGGGAAGCCGGGCTGAAGAACGCGCCTTTTCCGATTTTAGACATGTCGATCAGGTGCTTGTTCGATTTTGCAAGCACCTGGCTTGCGGCAGGGTTCGGCTGTTCCCACATCGTAAAGAGCAGGCCCACAGGGGGCCTACTTTTGAGTGAGGACTTCTGAACATGAATCAATCCGCATTGATCCGTCCGGACTGGACTCCCGCAACCATTGCGCTGATGGTGCTTGGCTTCGTGGTCTTCTGGCCACTCGGTCTGGCCATGCTTGCCTATATCCTCTTCGGTGAACGGCTGAAATCGTTCAAGAAGGATGCCAATTCCACGGTGGACGGCGTGTTTTCTTCGTTCAAGCGTGGTGGCCGTGGCTATTGCCGTCCGCAGTTCCGCACCGGCAACGTCGCTTTCGACGATTGGCGCGACGCCGAGCTGACCCGCCTCGACGAGGAACGCCGCAAGCTCGATGAAATGCGTGAGCAGTTTGACGAATATGTCCGCGAGTTGCGCCGGGCCAAGGATCAGGAAGAGTTCGACCGCTTCATGCGCGAACGCAATTCCGGTGGACCGGGTTCGGTGCCGGGCTTTCCCGCCCATTGAGGACAAAAACCTGAAAGCCGGCGCTTCCATGAGGCGCCGGCTTTTCAATTGCCCATGCGCAAACCTGCCGAATCGGTTATCACGGATTTCATGTTTTCCCTGCTTCGCAAGACATCCGGGGTCAAGAAAAGCCCGCAGCCGACGACGCGCATGATCGACGTCGCCGGTCGGCCGATGCCGCTGACCATCCGACAGAATGCGCGCGCCACCCGCATGACGCTCAGGATCGAGCCCGGTGGCCGTGAGCTCAAGATGACGATCCCGACCGGCCTTCCCGAGCGCGAAATCAAAGCCTTTCTCGACCGTCACCAGGCCTGGCTGATGACCAAGCTTGCCCGTTTTTCCGGTGAAAGCGTCCTGGAGGAGGGCGGCACAATCCTCATTCGCGGCATTGCTCACCGTATCGAGCGCACCGGAAAGCTTCGCGGCTTGACGGAGATGGTCATGGTCGGCGAAGACGCCGTCCTGCGGGTCAGCGGTGGGCCGGAGCATCTGCGCCGCCGCATTGCCGATTTTCTGAAAAAGGAAGCGCGCAAGGATCTGGAACACCTGGTCGGTATCCACGCCCGTATCGTCGGGCGCAAGGTGAAGTCGATCAGCTTCAAGGATACGCGCAGCCGCTGGGGTTCCTGCGCTGCCGATGGCGCCTTGAGTTTTTCCTGGCGCATCGTCATGGCGCCGCCGAAGGTGATCGACTACCTCGCCGCCCACGAGGTTGCCCACCTGCGCGAGATGAACCATGGGCCGGATTTCTGGGCGCTTTGCGAAGAGTTATGCCCCGCAACGTCAGATGCCCGCCGATGGCTGAAGCGCAACGGCACGATGCTCCACGCAATCGATTTCGATTGAGCGCAAAGCCCTGAATACGGGCATTCAGGCACTTTTTGGCTCGACTCACGCAACTTTTCATGCGACGTCCCCTGCTATGACGACGGAAGTAAAAATTTGTGGTTTGAAGACGGTCGGGGCCGTCGAGCGCGCAGTCGAATTGGGTGCCACCCATACCGGCTTCATCTTCTTTGAAAAAAGTCCCCGCAACATCGAACCTGACGATGCTGGACGCCTTGCAGAGCACGCGCGCGGCAAGGCGAAGATCGTGGCCGTCACGGTTGATGCCGATAACGACTTTCTCGATGAAATCGTATCGGCACTCTCGCCCGATATGCTACAATTGCACGGTAGCGAGAGCCCCGAGCGGGTCCTGAACGTCAAGGCGGTCTATGGGCTGCCGGTGATCAAGGCGTTATCGATCCGTGATGCTGACGATCTGAAGAGGATCGAGCCCTATATCGGCATTGCCGACCGTTTCCTTTTTGATGCGAAGCCACCCAAGGGATCGGAGTTGCCCGGCGGCAATGGCGTCTCTTTCGATTGGCAGTTGCTTGGTGCGCTTGACGAAAGCGTCGATTACATGCTTTCCGGTGGATTGAATGCGGAGAATATCGGTGAAGCCCTTGCGCTGACAGGTGCGCAGGCTGTCGATACCTCCTCCGGGGTGGAAAGCGCACCCGGGGTCAAGGACCTGAAGCGCATGCAGGAATTTTTCGAGGCGGTGGCCCGCGGGCCGTTGCAGAGGATAGCGCCAGGGAGCGGGACGTGAATCAGACGCCAAAATTGAACTCCTTCAAGGCAGGGCCTGACGAAGACGGCCGCTTTGGCATCTTCGGTGGGCGTTTCGTTGCCGAAACGCTAATGCCGCTGATCCTCGATCTTCAGGATGAGTGGAACAAGGCGAAGACCGATCCGGAATTTCAAGCCCAATTGAAGGATCTCGGCGCCCATTATATCGGCCGCCCGAGCCCGCTTTATTTTGCCGAACGCCTGACGGCCAAGCTCGGCGGCGCCAAGATCTATTTCAAGCGCGAAGAGCTGAACCACACCGGCTCGCACAAGATCAACAATTGCATCGGCCAGATCTTGCTTGCCAAGCGCATGGGCAAGACCCGGATCATCGCCGAGACCGGTGCCGGCCAGCACGGCGTTGCCTCGGCCACTGTCGCCGCCCGCTTCGGCCTGCCCTGCGTGGTCTACATGGGTGCCACCGACGTTGAACGCCAGGCACCGAATGTTTTCCGCATGAAACTGCTCGGCGCCGAAGTGAAGCCGGTGACGGCTGGCAGCGGCACGCTCAAGGACGCGATGAACGAGGCGCTGCGCGACTGGGTCACCAATGTCGACGACACCTATTATCTGATTGGCACGGCCGCCGGCCCGCATCCGTATCCCGAGATGGTTCGCGATTTCCAGGCCGTGATCGGCCAGGAAGCCCGTGCCCAGATGCTCGAAGCCGAAGGCCGGTTGCCTGATCTGGTGATCGCTGCCGTCGGTGGTGGCTCCAACGCGATCGGTATCTTCCATCCGTTCCTCGATGACGAGAGCGTCAAGATCGTCGGCGTCGAAGCTGGTGGCAAGGGCCTTGAGGGTGACGAGCACTGCGCTTCGATCACAGCCGGCTCGCCGGGCGTGCTGCATGGCAACCGCACTTATCTGCTGCAGGATCGTGACGGCCAGATCAAGGAAGGCCACTCGATCTCCGCCGGTCTCGACTATCCGGGCATCGGTCCGGAGCACTCCTGGCTGAACGATGTCGGCCGCGTCGAATATGTGCCGATCATGGACCACGAGGCGCTGGAAGCTTTCCAGATGCTGACGCGCCTCGAAGGCATCATTCCAGCGCTTGAGCCGAGCCATGCGATCGCTGAAGTGATCAAGCGCGCGCCGAAAATGGGCAAGGACGAGATCATCCTGATGAACCTCTCCGGCCGCGGCGACAAGGACATCTTCACCGTCGGCAAGATACTGGGTATGGGGCTGTAGGAGCATGACCGCACGCATGGACAAACGCTTCGCCGATCTGGCGGCCGAGGGCCGGCCGGCCCTGGTTACCTATTTCATGGGTGGCGATCCCGACTTCGAAACGTCGCTGGCGATCATGAAGGCGCTGCCGTCTGCTGGCTCCGACGTCATCGAGCTTGGCATGCCCTTTTCCGATCCCATGGCGGATGGTCCTGCTATCCAGCTTGCTGGACAGCGCGCCCTTAAGGCCGGGCAGACGCTTGAAAAAACATTGGAACTTGCCCGTCGCTTCCGCGCAGATGACAAGGACACGCCTATCGTTCTGATGGGGTATTACAACCCGATCTACATCCACGGCGTCGATCGCTTTGTGGTCGATGCGCTGGAAGCCGGCGTCGATGGCTTGATCGTCGTTGACCTGCCGCCGGAGATGGACGATGAACTCTGCCTGCCGGCACTCGCCAAGGGCCTGAACTTTATCCGTCTGGCGACGCCGACTACCGATGACAAGCGGCTGCCCAAGGTTCTCCAAAACACCTCGGGTTTTGTCTATTATGTCTCGATGAACGGCATCACCGGCTCGGCGCTGCCGGACCCGTCGCTGATCGGCGGCGCGGTACAGCGGATCAAAAGCCATACGAACCTTCCTGTCTGCGTCGGTTTCGGCGTCAAGACAGCGGAGCATGCCAGAGCAATCGGCGCGTCCGCCGATGGGGTCGTTGTCGGTACGGCGATCGTCAATCAGGTGGCGTCCAGCCTGACCGGTGACGGACAGTCGACAGGTGCAACGGTACCGGGGGTCGAGGCCCTTGTTCGTGGCCTTTCGGCAGGCGTTCGCGGCTCAAGGCTTGCAGCGGCCGAATAAATGCCCACATTCTGGGGCATTCCGCTGTCAAGATCAGCGAATGCGCTGGATGAAGTGAATAAATGCGTCCCTGGCCCGGCGGATAAGTGCAGGGGCCGGATGCAACCATTCAGGAGTTTGCAGTGAACTGGATCACAAATTACGTCCGCCCGAAGATCAACTCGATGCTCGGCCGCCGCGAGGTTCCGGATAATCTCTGGATCAAGTGCCCCGAAACGGGCGAGATGGTGTTCCACCGCGATCTCGAAGAGAACAAATGGGTTATCCCGGCATCCGGCTATCACATGAAGATGCCGGCAAAGGCCCGTTTGAAGGATCTCTTCGATGACGGCGTCTACGAAGCCTTGGCCCAGCCGAAGGTGGCGCAGGATCCGCTGAAGTTCCGCGATTCGAAGAAATATACCGACCGGTTGCGCGACAGCCGCGTCAAGACCGATCTCGAAGACACGATTGTTGCCGGTATTGGCCGCATGAAGGGTGTAAAGCTTGTTGGTGTGGTTCACGAGTTCGCTTTCATGGGCGGTTCGCTCGGCATTGCTGCGGGTGAGGCGATCATCAAGGCCTTTGAACGCGCGATTGCGGAAAAGTGCCCGCTGGTCATCTTCCCGGCTTCCGGCGGTGCGCGCATGCAGGAAGGTATCCTGTCGCTGATGCAGCTGCCGCGCACGACGGTTGCCGTGCAGATGCTGAAGGAAGCCGGTCTTCCCTATATCGTCGTCCTCACCAACCCGACCACGGGCGGCGTCACCGCATCCTACGCGATGCTGGGCGACCTTCATATTGCCGAGCCGGGTGCGGAAATCTGCTTCGCCGGCAAGCGCGTCATCGAGCAGACGATCCGCGAGAAGCTGCCGGAAGGTTTCCAGACGTCGGAATATCTGATGGAGCATGGCATGGTCGATATGGTCGTCAAGCGCCATGATATTCCCGATACGCTTGCCCGCACCCTGAAAATCCTCATGAAAAAGCCGGTCGATGCTGCCAAGCTGAACGGTAGCGGCGTGGCCGTCGTGCCGATCGCTGCAAGCGCCTGATCGGAAGACGACCATGATGACGGTTGACGTCAGCGAGGCCGGGCAGGAAATCGAAAAACTGCTCGCCCTCCATCCCAAGGGTTTCGACCTGTCCCTCGACCGCATCACCCGGCTTCTCGACAGGCTGGGAAATCCACAGGATCGCCTGCCGCCGGTCGTCCATGTGGCAGGCACCAACGGCAAGGGTTCCGTGACCGCCTTTTCGCGAGCGATTCTGGAAGCCGCGGGTCTCAGCGTCCACGTCCATACCTCGCCGCATCTTGTCAACTGGCATGAACGCTACCGGCTGGGCCGCAAGGGCGGGCGCGGCGAGCTGGTGTCCGATCCGGTTCTGGCCGACGCCATCCGCCGCGTTGCGGACGCCAATGCCGGCGAGAAGATCACCGTCTTCGAAATCCTCACAGCCGTCACCTTCGTCCTGTTCTCAGAGCACCCGGCCGACGTCGTGATCATCGAGGTCGGGCTTGGTGGCCGTTTCGATGCAACCAATGTCATTTCCTCGCCCGCCGTTTCCGTCATCATGCCCATTTCACTGGATCATCAGGCCTATCTCGGTGATCGGGTTGAGCTGATTGCGGCGGAAAAGGCGGGTATCATGAAACGCGGCCGGCCGGTGGTGATCGGCCATCAGGAAGAGGACGGTGCGCGCAGCGTGCTTGTCTCCATCGCTGAGCGGCTGGGCTGCCCGCTTTCCGTCTACGGCCAGGATTTCATGGCGCATGAAGAATATGGCCGGCTGATCTACCAGGACGAGGATGGTCTTGCTGACCTTCCGCTGCCGCGCCTGCCGGGCCGCCATCAATATGCCAATTCCGCGGCCGCGATCCGCGCCGTCAAGGCTGCCGGCTTTTCGCCAACGGATATGGAAATCGAAAAAGGCCTGACATCAGTCGAGTGGCCCGGCCGCCTGCAAAGGCTGACAGACGGGCGGCTTGCTGCAATTGCTCCGAAAGGCGCTGAAATCTGGGTCGATGGCGGACACAATCCAGGCGCAGGACAGGTCATTGCCGAAACCATGGCCAATCTGGAGGATCGCGATCCGCGTCCGCTGTTCCTGATCATCGGCATGATCAACACGAAGGATCCCGTCGGCTATTTCAACGCGTTCAAGGGCTTGGCGGAACATGTTTTCACGGTGCCGATCCGTGGTTCCGATGCGGGCATCGACGCGGTTGCACTTGCGGATGACGCGGCCTCAGCCGGCTTCAAGACCTCGCCCGCATCATCAGTCTCCGAAGCGTTGACTGAAATCGGCGATATCTTCGCTACTGGACAACAGGTGCCGCGCATCCTGATCGGTGGATCGCTTTATCTGGTAGGCGATGTGCTTGCGGACAACGGCACCGTTCCAGCCTGAAGATTCTGAGCTACAGATACGAAAAAAGCCCGGTTTCCCAGGCTTTTCGTGAGATGACGAGACGAAATGGTCTCAGACGGTAGCGTTCGAAATCCACGAGGACAAAGCCGTCTTCGGTGCGGCGCCAACCTTGATGTCGGCGACTTCGCCGGCCTTGAACATGGCGAGCGTCGGGATCGAGCGCACGCCATACTGGGCGGCGAGTTCCGGGTTCTCGTCGATGTTGAGCTTGACGACCTTTACCTTGCCGGCGAGTTCGTTGGAGATTTCTTCCAGGCTCGGCGCGATCATCTTGCACGGGCCGCACCACTCGGCCCAGAAATCGACGATCACCGGCTCGGCGGCGTTCAGCACTTCATCCTGGAAATTCGAGGTGTCGACTTTTACGGTAGCCATAGGCTGCTCCTTGAGTTTCGATTCTGGCGTTCTTTGAACGGTTGTTCCTGATGTGATGACTGAACGCCCGGTTTTCAATATTTTCTATCTCACTTTGTCGCGAGCTCGACAAGACACCGGTCAAGCATTGCTTCGCTGAGCGTGATGCATACCGGCCCTTCCGTGAAGATCAGAACGCATTCGAAGCGGTGGTTCGGATAAAGCGGCTGCAGGATCGCCCGGTAGATTGCGAGCTGCGCGCGGTAGACGAAGGGCACGTCTTCGGCCGAATTGGGAATCTCCCTGTTCGTCTTGAAGTCGGCGATAACAACAGTGTCGTCGGAAACGGCAAGCCGATCGATGCGCCCTGAGACGGCATGCTCCCGTTTGCCGAGCGTCAGGGTCCCCATGATCGAGACTTCCGCCCGGCTTCCCTGCGAAAACAGCAGCTCCAGGCCGGCATCGTCGATGACGCGCAGCACCGACTGCGTCAATTTCTGCCGTTCATTCTCCGGCCAATCGGGTACCGACCTTTCGAGATACCGGTTTGCGGCAATCTCCCGCTCGTGCTGAGCCATCGCTGGCAGCATCTGCAGGAAACGGTGCAGGATCGCACCGCGCAACAATGAGGTTTGCGGCAAGGTTTTCGGAGAAAACAGCGCCGATCCGTTCGAAGGTACAGCGTCCTCCTCGATCGTCGCGCCGGCGCCTGAGGGGCTGAGAGGACGTGGCAGCCGGCGTTGAGGCGGCAAGGGCTTGGAAAGGGCAGGGGGAGGGCCCGAGGGGATATGTCGTTCGACGTCCGCCTGCGGGAGTTGGGTTGCAAGGGGCTGCGCCGTCTTCGAAACTTGCCAGCGGTAGCCTGACCACTCCTGCTCGCCAGTCTGGTAAATCTGCGGCGTGCTTCGCCCTTTGTGGTCGGCCGACAGGCTCGCGCTCACCATCGCGTGCCAGCTGTCGGGGTTGGCGCGTTTGCCCTGATAACCGCAGATCACCAGCCTGTCAGCGGCGCGGGTCATGCCCACGTAAAGAAGCCGGCGATATTCCTCCTCGGCAGCCTGCTTCAACCGTTCCGTATCCGCGTCGATCAGGCTGTTGGAGACGGTTCCCGGCGCACGCCAGACCGGAACGTTCGACGTGCCATGGCTTTCGACGACCGGGCGGATGGTGCGCAGGCCGGATATGTGCTGGGTATTGAAGGCTTTACCGCCGCCATCGACAAGAAACACGACGGGCGCCTCCAGCCCCTTGGCGGCGTGCACGGTCATGATCCGCACCTCGTTGCGATCCTTGTCCTGCTCGCGCTTGACGGTGGGGGCCTCCATCTCAAGACCGGAAACGAAACTCTGGAGACCGGGCAGGCCGTTCTTTTCGTGATCGAGCGCAAAGGTCAGGAATTCATCGATGATATCGCCAACCTCGCTGCCGAGCCTGCCGAGAAAGGCAGCGCGGCCACCATCCTGACCGAGAATCCGCGCATAGAAATCATAGACCGGAAGTTCGCGGGAAAGGGCGATGTAACGCTCAAGCCGCTGAACGACGGCCTGGAAAGGCGACTGTTCGCTGAGGGATTGCAGATATTGCCAGACGCTGGCGCCGGAAGGCCGTTCGGCCACGCGTGCAACATCGTCTTCGCAGAGGTTGAAGAGCGGGCTTTTCAGGATTGCCGCAAGCGAAAGATCGTCTTCGGGCAGAAGCACGAAATGGCCGAACGCCATCAGGTCCTGCACGGCGATATGGCTTGTCAAAACCAGCCGATCGGCACCGGCGACAGGAATATCGCGCCGGGTTTTCAGCGCGCGCGTCAGGGCATTGACGAAGGCATCCCGCTTGCGAACGAGGACGATCACGTCGCCCGGCTGCATCGGGCGGGGAACACCTTTTTCGACGATCGTTTCCCGGCCGATCCAGTCGGCAAGCGTTGCGGCGATGCGCTGAGCGAGGATATTGGGCGGCGCATCCTCCGGCGTGGCGTCGAAGGCCGCCGTCCATTCCTCGTCCTGAATGCTTTCGACCGGCGCGATCGTTTCCCAGACATCGACGACACCGGGATGCCCGATGCGGTTGGAAGCATGGACAACCGGCTCGCTGCGGGCGCTGAGACCCTTCGCATGGGCCGGATTATCGAACACGGCATCGACGGCCGACAACACGTCTTCGGTCGAGCGGAAGGAAAGCTGGAGCCGGATGGGGCTGAAGGTACTTCCGCTTTCCCGCACCCGCCGCTCCGTCGCGATGCTTTCGTCGGAGAAGCGTTCAGGTCTCGCGCCCTGGAAGGAATAGATCGACTGCTTCTCATCGCCCACGGCAAACATGGTGCGATGGTTGCCACGGGCTGTCTCGCCGGAAAAGAAATCCTCGGCCAGCGACTGGATGATCGTCCATTGCACCGGACTGGTATCCTGTGCCTCATCGACGAGGATATGGTCGATGCCCTGATCGAGCTTGAAATGGACCCAGGCGCCGACATCGCTGCGCGAAAGCAGAGCGGCAGTTCTGTTGATGAGGTCGTCGAAATCAAGCTGGCTGCGGGTTTTCTTGATATCTTCGTAATCGCGATTGAGCCTGTCGGCGAGGATCAGGGCCGCAAGTGTGGCCTCGAACATCGCGATGAGATTGAGCCGGTCGATACGCGCAACAAACTGATCACGCGCATTGAGAACGACCGTTTCCAGATCCGGCACCGTTTTGCGCATGGCAGCCGAAAAGAACGCGGAATCCGCCTTGGGCTTTCCGGCCTGGGTAAAGAACAAGCCACGCAACTGTTCAAGACGCTGCAATGGCTCGAAAAGCCGTGACGCGCTGCGCAGACCATCCGCAAATTCGAGCACTTTCGCGCCACCAGAGGCCGCGGCCGCGGAGATATAGCGTTCCAGCGAAACTCCGTTCAAGGCACTAAGCGGCCACATGCCGGCAACCAATGCATCCGACGTCTCGTTGGCTGCCAGCCCGAGCGCCTCCCGCAGTTCCAGTTCAATACCGCCACTCGCCTCCGCTTGCGAAAGAAACGATTGAAGCGCCGTCCGGTTGGCGACGATCGCCGAAAGCAGCTTTTCAAGGCCGGTATCATCAGCGAGATCGAGAACGGTTGCGAAGGCCTGGGTGAGTTGCGGGTCATCCTCGCTTGCCGTTGCCGTCAACAGCGCCCGCCGGGCGTCCGCCAGAAGCGTCGCCGAGGCCCGGTCGTCGAGTACGGAAAAATGCCCGGCGACATTGGCTTCCAGGGGAAACTGATGCAGCAGCGCCTCGCAGAAGGCGTGGATCGTCTGGATCTTCAGGCCGCCAGGTGTTTCCAGCGCGCGCGCAAAGAGGCGGCGGGCCTCCTGTCGCTTGATCAGATCAGGCTTTTCGCCCTCAATGGCTTCGATACGGGCGTCGAGCGTCTCATCGTCCAGCGTCACCCATTCCGCAAGCCGCTGGAAGACACGGTTCGACATTTCAGATGCCGCGGCCTTCGTGTAGGTCAGGCAGAGAATTGCCGATGGGCGGCAGCCGGCGAGAAGCAGGCGGATGACGCGTTGCGTCAGCACATGCGTCTTGCCCGATCCGGCATTTGCGGACACCCAGGCCGAACGGTCGGGATCGGAGGCCAGGGCCTGCTTGGCGGATGTCCAGTCGAGCCAACCTTTTGGGGAGAGATCGGTGGGGGAGAGATCGGCGGAGCCGGGCATGTCATCCATCATTGCCATCCTCCTCGCCTTCGGCGGTCGCCCATTCGGCGACACGGGCAAGGTGATCGTACTCGCCGCCATAATCGCGCTCTTTCTGAACAATCACACGCGAGGCAAATCCGTGTTTACCGCTTCGCAGCGCCAGAAGCAGGCCGACGAGTTCCCGCAGCGATTCTTCCGCAAGCTGATCGGCGGATTTCGTCTCGATGCCCGATCGGCTCTTTGAATTCTCGTTGTTGACCTCTTCCTCGGCAAATCGTTCGCCCGGTTTCAGCCGCACATAGACCAGCGACTGTGCGGTCTGTCGCCCGGCCTTGGGGAAAGCGCCGGCCTTCAGGGCGGCCGCTTCCAGGGCGAGCTGCGGATCGAGCAGCGTGCGTGCTTCCTTGGTGGAAGGGCTCGATCCCGTCTTGTAGTCGATGATGGTTGCGGTGCCGTTCGTCTGGATATCGATCCGGTCGGCAATGCCGGTGAGCTTGATATCGCCGACACCGAGCGGCATTGTTGCGTAGAGTTCCAGGAAAGATTGCCGGATCCCACCTTTGCGCTTTGCCTCCCAGGCGATGAAGGCCCGGCCGACAGCAGCAAAGCGCGGTCGCCAGACCACATCGATATGCGGCGGAAGCGCCCGTTCGTCGAAGGCTTCCTTAAGAATGCGGTCCATGACTTTAGCAGCGTGCGGGCTTGCCGAATCCAGATCTTCCGCCACGAAGCGTTCGACGATCTTGTGGTAAAGCGTGCCGCGCTCGGAGGCGCCGGGATCGCGATTGAACGGATCAAGCGGCTGGACGCGCAGAATGCGACGGGCATAGATCGCGTAAGGGTCGCGGCGAAGCCGGCTAACCTCACTGAAGGAATAGCTTTGCGGTTGCCGCTCAACCGGTGGCTTCGGTTCCGGGCGTTTTGCCAGATCCTGATCGACACCCTCATCCAACATGCCGGCCCATGCGACATAATCGCGCCCGTTGGCACGCAACTGCGCTGACAGCGCATTCCCGCCGACAGCCAGCAGTCGCTGCAGCCAGCGCGAGGCGACGGTTGGTGTCGCGCCCTTGCGCATGGCGCGCGTCATGACAAGCTTGCGCGTGCCGCAGGCCATCTGGAAATCGTGGGCGAGCTGGCCAATCCGCCGTTCCGGGGGCTCCAGCCCCATGGATGTCTTCATGGTTCGCGAGAGAAACGGATCGTTGGCCGTCTGGCCGGGCCACGTGCCTTCGTTGAGCCCGCCGAGAACGACGAGATCGACGCTCTGCAGGCGTGATTCCATCGCTCCGAAGATGAAGACGCGGGGATGGCGCATGGAGCGCGGCTTGATGGCCTCACTGGCCATCAGCGCCTCCATGACGTCGCACCATTGCGGCCCGTCCGCACTCAGCTGTCCCTCCGTCTCGATGATGCCCCGCAACAGCGCCGCCAAGGCTTCCCCGCTTTCACCGGACCAGAGCGCGGCAAGGCTGTGATTGTCATCAATGCAGACAGCTTCCAGCGCCTCGCCGGTCTTTTTCGCCCAGTCGGCAAGCGTCAGCGTTGTCGTAAGGCCCTTTCCGCTTCGATGGCGCCCAACGAGGGTGCTGGCCAGGGGTTCCACGGCACGCGCGATCGCGCGTGCAAAATGCCGGGCAACCTCGATGTCCTCCTCCGTGACGGCGCGTGCCCATTCCGGGGAATGGCGATCGGTTGCCCTGCGCGCTATTGCCTGGTCGAGAAGCCCTTCCAGCTCTGTCAGATCGACGGTTCCTGTGCCCCCACGAAATGCCAGCCGCTCCAGAACACTTGTGGCCTGACGTACCGTCGCGACCGGCAGACCGAAGCGGGTGAGCGGATGTTTGAGCAAGGCGGCCACGGCGACAGGGTCGCCGGGTCTTAAGGTCGCCTCGAGCAACAGCCGCGTTACGCTTCCGGGCGCTGTCGCTGACAAGGGCGTACCGGCGGAATCGTCCGCTTCGATGCCAAACCGCAGAAGCTCGGCGGCAACACGCCGAGCAAGATCGCGGTCCGGCGTGATGAGGGCCGCCTGGCTGTCTTCGTCGTCCTCAAGGGCGAGGCGCAATGCAATCGCAATCGCGGTTGCCTCCTCACGCTCGTTGGCGGTTTCGATCAGGGCCGCATCGGCAAAGGCCTGCAGCAATTGGTCTGTGTCCGTTTCGCGTTGCCGTTCCATCCACACGCTTGTCGCCTGAACCGGCAGCAGGGCGTGGGACAGGATCTCGCTGCGGTAGGTGAGGTCGTCCTCGGCGCTGGCCAGGCTTGGTATCTCATTCCGATCGATGCCCATGCGCCTCAGGAGGCGAAAGAAGCCGTATTGTGGATGGCTGCGGCTGGACGGATCAGGCCGCGCCACCGCCGCATCGGGGGCGATCTGGTTCCATTCGGCGTCGCTCATGGTCTGGTCTAGACCTGGCAGGACAATGGTGCCATTGGGCAGCTTCTGCACGGTGGCGATCAGCGCTGAGGTCGCCGGGATGGAGCCCGTCGAGCCGGCGATCACGATCGGCCCCGTCACCTTGCCGGCAGCGATCCGCTGCGTTTCCGCATCCAGGATCGCGTTGCGATGACGCGCCGGCGAGGATTGATGCAGTTCCTCAAGTCGAGCCGGCCAGTAGGTCCGGGCGATCTTCAGGAATTCGAGGGTCAGCTGCCACCACAGAGCATGATCGGCATCCTGAAGCTGGTCGAGCGCCTCCCATTCCAGCTCCTCCGTTTCCATCGCATCGATGATGTCGGCAAGATTGCGGGCAAGCCAGATGGCATCTGCCGGGCTTGCCGGCGCGATCAGCGGGCTTTCCGAATGAATATCGAGCACGATCTTCGGCAACTGGTTACGCCAGGCGAGAATGAGCCGCCCCAGTTCGATCAGTCGCGCAGTTCCGGGAAGCGGCGGTGCGAGATCGAGGATTGCCGGCACTTCCGCATCGAAAAAGCCGCTATCGTCGTCAGTTTCACCAAGGGCACGAATGACCGGGAGGATAGCGGAGCGCCCTCCCAGATAATCGACCAGCTCGGAGCGCAAGACACGGGCGGAGCGTCGTGTCGGCACGAAAATGGTGACGCCGGAAAGGGCCAGGGGGTCGGTCGGATCATATTTGTAGCCGGCAACAAGATCGCCGCCGCACAGCGCCTGGACGAGCGTTTTCAGAAACGGCCGTCCAGGCGGAATGGTGAAGACATTGCCGCCCGCCATCTCAGGCTCCGCCGCCGACGCGTCGGATTGCCTCTTCGGCAAGGCCGATCGCGTCCGGGGTGCCGACCGTCAGCCAGTGGCCTTCAAGCACAATACCGAATAGACGTCCGCGCTCGATTGCCCTGTCGAAATAGAGATTGAGATTGAAGGCATCGGTCGGTGCATCGTCAAAAAGACGGGAGTGCAGGGCGATCGCGCCGGCATAGACCACCGGCTGTGGCATGCCGTCACGATAGCGGGATAGAGCCCCGTCAGGCGCCAGCGAAAAGTCGAGCTTGCCGTTGTGCCCCGTGGTGTCTTCGTTGCGCACGCAGAGCAACGCCATGTCCATCCGCTCCGGGTCGAAGAATGAAACGAGACGATCGAGATTGGCAGGCTTTTCGAGGTTTTCACCCACCCAGAAGAGGTCGGCGTTCATGACAAGAACCGGACCTTCTTCCAGAAGCGCCAGTCCTTTGACGAGACCGCCGCCGGAATTCATCAGCGCATCGCGCTCGTCCGAGATCACGATGGCGGGCTGCTCGCGGTCCCTGAGATGCGTTTCCATCTGATCGGCAAAGTGATGCACATTGACCGCGGCCGTCGAGATGCCGGCCGCCTGGAGCAGATCGAGCACATAGTCGATCATCGGTTTGCCCGCGACCTTCACCAGAGGTTTCGGCGTCGTATCGGTGATCGGGCGCAGTCGCGTGCCAAGCCCTGCGGCCAGCACCATGGCATTGTGAATGGGCATGAAAAGCCTTCGTCCGAAATTGCATCATCAAGCGGTGTAAGCCTGATTCGGACTCTATAGCATCGAACCTGGATTTCGAGTCTGCCGGCTTTTTGGTTCTGGAGGATGTCTGGTTCAGATTGAACCAGACATCCTCCAGATTCTTTTGTTTCCGTTTGTCTTTTCGGGAGAACCGGTTTCCACTTTTCCCTGACAAACTCTAAAGTATTGCGCTTCTCACGCACCAGTCGCGAAGGGGAAAAAGTGCGGGATGCGCCAATGCGGCGTCGAGATAGGCAAGGGTGCGGGGCATATGTTTCATATAGCCGGGCTTGCCGTCTCTTTGCATTAGCCGCACCCAGATACCGACGAGCTTGCAGTTGCGTTGGGCCGACATCAGGTGCCAATCCCGTACGAACATATCCTGATCGAACGAACCTGACGCCTTTCGGTCGCTGATATAGACATTCAGCATGCGGGACGCGAGCGATCGATCGATCGTGACACGGGCATCCTGGGTGATCGAAGCGACATCATAGGCGGTCGGCCCGATCATCGCGTCCTGGAAATCGATCAGGCCGATACGTTTCGAGCCGGTCTCGCCCTCACGCCAGATGATATTGGGCGAGTGGAAATCGCGCAGCAGAAGGTTGGTCTCTGACGACGCGAGAAGATCGATCAAGCCATCCCAGATTTGTACATATTCCTCACGCCCTTCGGCAGAGGCCTGTGTTCCGCGCTTCCACGGGAGATACCAGTCGAGCAGCAGGCGGGTCTCGATCTTCATCGCACGCCGGTCGAAATCGGGAATGGAATGAATGCATCCCGTGGAGACTTCGATCTCCGGCGTTACTTTTTGCGCATGCAACGCCGCCAGCATTCTGACGCTCTCGATATAGCGGGCTTCGACAGGCTTGCCGTCCTCATCCAGAATACCCTCGCGACCGAGATCCTCAATCAGCAAAATGCCGGCGTCGAGGTCGCTCTGGTAGATTTCGGGTGCGCTAAAACCCTTGGCCCGCAAATCCTGATCGATAGCGACGAACGGGATGCAGTCTTCGGCGATGTGGGCAAGCTGCTGATAGTATTTTCCATCTTCAAGGATGGGGCCGGGCTTGTGCCGCGCCGAATCCATGAGGATCATCGGCATGCGATCATCGGCAAGGATCGTCTCATAGGCGCGAGCCGAAGCGTCGCCGCTCAAATGACGCCGATGGGCATCGCCATAGCCGGAGCGTTTCAGGAACTCCCGGATCGAAAGACTCCGGGCGATTCGAGCCAGCGGGGCGTCCGGTCCTGAGACGATAACGCGCCTGCCGTCACCTTCATGAGAAAAGGCCAGCGTGATCGTGGTGTTGGGCAAGACGCCTTCGGCACGCTCCGGCCATTCGACAAGGGCGATACCATCCGAAATGGCTTCGTCGAAGCCGAGCTCGTCCAGCTCGGAGACATCGGCGAGCCGGTAGAGATCGAAATGGGCGGCGGGAATACGCAGTTCGTAGCTTTGCACAAGTGTGAAAGTGGGGCTTGGAACCTCCAGCGCGTCGTCATCGGCCAGCGCGCGCAGCAGGGCGCGGGCAAGCGTCGACTTTCCAGCGCCGAGGTCGCCCGACAGCGCCAGGCAATCGCCTGCGCGCACGGCCAGTGCAAGATCTTCACCGAGTTCTTTCGTTGCGGCCTCGTCGTTTAGCTGAAGCTCAATCCGATGGCTCATTCGGCGGCGGCAACCTTTGGCAGTTCGGCGGACGGGATGCGGCAGGTTACTTCCGTTCCCTCGCCCTCGCGGCTGCGGATGGAAACGCTTCCATGATGCAGGCTGACAAAGCTCTCGACGATGGAAAGACCAAGCCCGGCGCCACCACGTGAACCGTGACTTTCGAAGCGGTTGAACACCGTTTCAAGGATTTCCTGAGGGATTCCGACGCCGTTGTCGGTCACCGTGAAGACAAAATCGAGGCCTTCCCGCTGACATTTCAGGCCGATCCTGCTGCCATCCGGCGCAAAATTGGCAGCGTTTGTCAGAAGCTTGATGAAGATCTGCTTCAGCCGCTGGTGATCGGCGACGAAGCTACCGAGCATGTCCGGAGCTTCTATGCGTAGCGTGACCGCACTTTCCTGCAGCCGGTCGGCCATCTGATTGGAAACCTCATCGAGGAAATCGGTGAGATTGATCTCTGAGAGATCCAGCTCGACGATGCCGGCATCGACCGTCGCAAGATCGAGAATATCGTTGACGATCGTCAACAGCAGCGACGACGACGTTGAAATATGGTCGACATATTCCGCCTGACGTTCGTTCAGCGAACCGAAAGTCGGCGTCTTCAGAAGGTCGGCGAAGCCGATGATGTTGGTCAGTGGCGACCGGAGTTCATAGGACACGTGCTGGACGAAGTCGTTCTTTAGGGAATCGGCCTTGCGCAGTGCTTCGTTCTTCTCTGTCAGCGCGCGCTCGACCCGGACGCTGTCGGTGATGTTGACGAAAGTCAGCATCGTCTGGGCGTTGGGAAGCGGGATAACAGCGAAATCCAGAATCAGGCCCGTCCTGAGCTCGAGGATGCCCTGGCAGGAGCTGCGCTCGTCGTCGAAGCTTGTGATCAGATGGGCAAAGCGCTTCCAGCCATCCTGTTGATCGTAAGAGACAGCACAGGCTTGCTCGATGGCACGAATGTGCGTGCCGGGCTGCGCCTGCGGTTCACTGATGCCCCAGAGCGCGCGGAAGGCAGGATTGGAAAGCTTGATCCGGCCATCAGGACCGAAAACGGCGACGCCTTCGGAAAGATGATCAATCGTCTCGCCCTGCACCTGAACAAGAGTATTGTAGCGCGTTTCGAGATCGACCTTCTCGGTCAGGTTTTCAAACACCCATGTCGCGCCACCCTGCGGTCGCGCGGTCGCAAAGACCCGCAATGTCTGACCATTGGGCAGATGCCAGAGGTCGGATTGGGTGTCGATCGCCTGATAGACAGCAAGCGCATTGTCCTTCCACTGTTTCCAGTTGAGCTGTTCCGGCAGCTTTCCGCCGGCACGAAGCCGGTCGAGAATCTCGCCATTGCCGGGTTTGCGTTCGAGGAAGCCCATATCGAGCGCCCAAAGGGCCTGGAAAGCCTGATTATAAAATTGCAGCCGCTGGGCGCCGTCGAAGATCGCTACCGGGGTTGCCAAATGGTCAAGTGTTTCGGCGTGGCTCTTGAGCGTACGGTTCAACTCTTCGCGCACGGCTTCAACGGCGGAAATATTGGCCGCCATGCCCGCGGAGCCGCTGACGCTGCGCGTATCCACGACATCGAAGAAGGTACGGTTGCCGCGCACGACGGTCGATACCTTGTCACGAAAGGGAACATCATACGTGCTGATGGCGCGGATTTTCTCCCGGGCGATCGTGGCAAGCAGTTCCTTGCCCTCCTTGATCGCTTCGGCAGGATTGGAAGCCTCGACGGCATAACTGTACGCCTCGTTTACCCAGGTGATCGCCCCATCCGGCCCGCGAAGCCAAACCGGCAGATCAGTTGCATCCAGGAGTGTGTGGAACGAGGTCAGCGAGGCCTGCAGACGGTCCCGCTCCAGCTTCAGTTCCGCCAGCTCGGCCCGCATATTGTTGAGAGCGACAAAACGAACGAAGGCACGGCCACCGGAAACGCGTCCCTGTGCCTCGAGAATTTCGTTGCGGTGGGTCTCGATGATAAGATCGAAGCTCTGTGCCTGGGAGCGCAGCCGTTCGATCGCCTTTTCCAGGTCCAGGGCCGACATCGCCTTGACCCAGCGTCCAAACGCCAGGAACTCGCGATCGTCCTGCGGCACGCCGGTTTCTGCTGGCAGGTGCCCAAGGAATTCCGGTTTGTCGGAAAGACCGTCCCAAACAACGATGCGCCGGTTCTTGTCGGCGATCAGCGCCTGAAAACGCGAAATGCGCTGATTTGCATCGGCCAGCGCAGCATTCAGCTCGCGGTTTTCACCCTCGATGTTGCCGCGCTGGCGAATAAGCCAGATCGCCGAGATCATGGCGGCGGAAATCACGCCGATCAAAACCGAGAATGTGATGACTTCGGAAGAACGAAAAACGGATGCTGCAAGACCTTGGGTCTGTGCGGTCGCGGGCGAGGAAAGAGCCGCGAGCATCGAGCCGGCGGCCAATCGCTGCCACAGGCGTTTCACTCGTCCGCCCACGCATTTTGGTGACCCGTTTTCCATGGCTGCATCCCCGCTTGTACTGCACGTCATCGACGCCGGATTCGTTCGAATCAGCGCGTTCACGTCCTTTTAGACACCCTGGAACGTGCCCCGACCTTTCGGCGGCGCACGGAGCGCAATTCCGTGCGGCAACTGCCACACACGCAAAACCACTCGTTCCCAAGGCGGGAGCGTGCCGGTTGCATTATGCCGTCCACACGCACAGGCGGCGGGTGCTTCAATTCGCGACACGTCATGTTCCGCATCGGTGTCGCGAATCGATACAAAAACAATACCGCTTCGGGGAATCCGCGGGAAGGGCGGGCACAAAAAAGAAGCCGCACCCTTTGTCAAGGGCGCGGCATCTATATGTTGTGGATTGTTGGCTCGCTATTAATAGCGGTAGTGTTCAGCCTTGAATGGGCCCTGCGGCGTAACGCCGATATAATTTGCCTGTTCTTGCGAAAGTTCGGTCAGCTTCGCGCCCAGCTTGGCCAAGTGCAGGCGTGCGACCTTCTCATCGAGGTGCTTCGGCAGGATGTGAACCTGCTTGGCGTAATCGCTAGAGCGGACGAAAAGTTCCATCTGGGCCAGCACCTGGTTGGTGAAGGAGGCCGACATCACGAAGGACGGGTGTCCGGTTGCATTGCCGAGGTTGAGCAGGCGACCTTCCGACAGAAGGATCATGCGGTTGCCCTTCGGGAACTCGATCAGATCGACCTGCGGCTTGATGTTGGTCCACTTGAGATTGCGAAGCGATGCAACCTGGATCTCGTTGTCGAAGTGGCCGATATTGCCGACGATCGCCATGTCCTTCATCGCGCGCATGTGGTCCATGCGGATGACGTCCTTGTTGCCGGTCGTCGTGATGAAGATATCGGCTGACGAAACGACGTCTTCGAGCTGGACGACTTCGAAACCGTCCATGGCAGCTTGCAGCGCGCAGATCGGATCGACTTCCGTAACCTTGACGCGAGCGCCGGCTCCGGAGAGCGAAGCGGCCGAACCCTTGCCAACGTCACCGTAACCGCAGACGACGGCAACCTTGCCGGCCATCATGACGTCGGTGCCGCGACGGATACCATCGACCAGGGATTCCTTGCAGCCATACTTGTTGTCGAACTTCGACTTGGTGACGGAATCGTTGACGTTGATTGCCGGGAAGGGCAGGAGGCCCTTGGCATGCAGCTGGTAGAGACGATTGACGCCGGTGGTGGTTTCTTCGGTCACGCCCTTGATGGCGTCGCGCTGTTTTGTGAACCAGCCCGGTGACGCGGCAAGGCGCTTCTTGATCTGGGCGACGAGGATTTCCTCTTCTTCCGATTCAGGCTTCGACAGAACGTCTTCACCGGCCTCGGCGCGGGCGCCAAGCAGGATGTACATGGTAGCGTCGCCACCATCATCGAGGATCATGTTGGAGAGGCCGCCATCGGCCCACTGGAAGATCTGGTCAGTGTAGGTCCAGTATTCCTCCAGCGTCTCGCCCTTCACGGCGTAGACCGGAATGCCGCTGGCGGCGATGGCCGCGGCCGCATGGTCCTGCGTCGAAAAGATGTTGCACGATGCCCAGCGAACCTCGGCACCGAGCGCAACGAGGGTTTCGATCAGAACGGCGGTCTGGATCGTCATATGGAGCGAACCGGTGATGCGCGCGCCCTTCAGGGGCTTTGCCGCGCCAAACTCTTCGCGGCAGGCCATCAGGCCCGGCATTTCGGTTTCGGCGATGGTGATTTCCTTGCGACCGAAATCGGCAAGGCCGATATCGGCAACCAGATAATCGTTGGTGCTGCTCATGAAAGTCTCCGCGCTGGTGCGCCGCAGGGGCCGGATCGCCCGCTTTCGAGGCGGCGCATGAAAGGTTTTCCTTCCGCCGATTGAGCGAAAGGCTTGCCCTTCCCTAGCAGGAAAACTGTTAACGAGCAATGATGATATAAAGAAGTCTTTATATCTTTATATCGGACTACATCTCTTCGCCGAACTTGTCTCGGACAAGTGCATCAAGTGCATCCATCGCCTCGGTCGCGTCGGCGCCGCTGGCCGTCACCGAAATCGTGCAACCGGTGCTGGCAGCGAGCATCATCAAGCCCATGATCGACGTGCCGCCCACTGTCATGCCATCCTTCGAGACCTTGATATCGGCGTCGAAGCCTTCGACCGTCTGGACGAATTTGGCAGAAGCGCGGGCATGAAGCCCTCTTTTGTTGACGATGAGCAGTTCGCGCGACAGCATGAAACCGAAATCCGCTTATTTCCCGCTCAGCACACGGCTGGCGACGTTGATATATTTGCGGCCGGCATCCGATGCTTCCTGCAGCGCCTTGTCCATATCGCTTTCCGAGCGAACGCCCGCAAGCTTGATGAGCATCGGCAGGTTGACACCGGCGATGACCTCGACGGTCCCGCTTTGCATGACGGAAATCGCCAGATTGGACGGCGTACCGCCGAACATGTCGGTGAGAATAATGACGCCATTTCCCTGATCGGCGGAGAAAACCGCTTCGAGAATATCCTGTCGCCGCTGATCCATATCGTCTTCGGGGCCGATGCAGACCGTCTCGATCGCCTTTTGCGGTCCTACGACATGCTCAAGGGCATGCCTGAACTCCTCAGCCAGCTTGCCGTGTGTGACAAGCACAAGTCCGATCATGATGTCTTTGCTCCAACTGCATCTGCAAATCTTCGATGGTCCACTTATCGCAATGCAGCAATTCCGTCCACCTTTTGGGGTGGCCATCTTGGCCATGAAAAGTCGAAGTGCAAGTCAAAAATCCCAAAAGCTTTTGCGCTTAAGCATTTTCATCGTTCAAACACGACGTTTCGAGGCAAAACCAACCGTAAAATATCGAAGGGGCGAAGTCCTGGCAGAAGAGGAAGGCGGTAGAGGGGAAGGGAATTGCCGTCAGGCAAGGTATAGACCTCTTCCTTCTGCGGTAGGCGCTCCGCGATTGGCCCCTGCAGCGGGAGGACGGTATAGTCGATCACTGCCGCCTCTACCGAATCGACCGCCACGATGCCGCTGCCCCGGATCTCAGCGAGACCGGCAATCGACGCGGGCCGATTGGCGATCACGCGGCCGTTCATTGTGGAAATAAGAACCTGATCGTCGGCGATCAGGGTGGCAAACAATCCTTGCGCATTGGCGGCGGCAAGGCAGGCAAGAGCGATCGATGATTTGCCGCTTCCAGATGGACCGACGAAGAGAAAACCGTGGGTGCCCAGCACGATCGCCGTTGCGTGGACGTTTTGTCCTCCGCTCTGCCTCACGTGTTCTGCTCGACAGGCAGGGAAAGGATGAAGCGCGCGCCTTCAATATTGCCGGTCTCGGCATTGACGATGTTTTCGGCGCGAAGCGTGCCGCCGTGCGCTTCGGCGATCTGCCGCGAAATGGAGAGCCCGAGGCCGGAATTCTGTCCGAAAGCTTCGCTGGCAGGGCGGTCGGTATAGAAGCGTTCGAAGATCCGGTCGATATCCTCTGCCACGATGCCGGGACCATTGTCCTCTATCACCACAACGCAACGGTTGCGTAGCCGCGTCAGCCGCACGATGATGCGACCACCTTCCTGATGGACAAAAGAGCGAGCGTTTTCAATGAGATTGGTGATGATCTGGCCGATGCGCAGTTCGTAGCCGTTGACGCGGAACCGCATTTTCGGGTTATCGCGCCGGTCGACGACGAAGCTCATCAACACTGTCTTCTTGCTGGCATGAATCTGTCGCGAGATATCGACGAGATCGCCGAGCAGCTTTTCAAGGTCGATCGACTTGGCGTCACTGCGTGCCAGTTCAGCATCCAGCCGCGAGGCATCGGAAATATCTGATATCAGGCGATCGAGACGCCGCACGTCGTGCTGGATCACGTCCATCAGCCGCTTCTTGGAATCTTCGTTGCGCGCCAGCGGCAGTGTCTCTACGGCGCTGCGCAGCGAGGTGAGGGGGTTCTTCAGCTCGTGGCTGACATCGGCGGCAAAACTCTCGATCGCGTCGATCCGATCGTAGAGCGCCGTCGTCATTTCGCGCAGCGCCACGGAGAGGTTGCCTATTTCATCCTGGCGGATGGAGAAATCCGGAATTTCCTCACGCTCCTTGGCGCCCCCGCGGCGAACGCGGATGGCTGCGGCCGAAAGCCGGCGCAGTGGATTTGCAATCGTGCTGGAGAGGAGAAGCGACAGGATGACGTTGACGAGGGCAGCAACACCGAACACCCGGATGATGGCGAGCCGCTCGGCATGAACGATCTTGTCGATATCACCGGCCTGGGTTGAGAGCAGCAGGACACCCAGAACCGCACGAAAACGCTGGACGGGCACCGCCACCGAGACGATCAGCTCGCCCTTTTCTGTCACGCGCACGACCGCACCGCGCACACCAGTCAGGGCGTTCATCACTTCCGGATAGATCGAACCATTGCCGCCGGGGGGTTCCTTGTAGAGCGGCAGGTTGCCGGGCTGCAGAATGCGGTTGAACCAGGAGTTCAGATATTCGGAGATGCTGGTCGATTCCGGCTCGATCGGTGGAAGGTCGAAACGCAGCACCTGGCCACCCGTATAGAGGTGGCGGGAATCCAGCAACAGATCGGCATCGGCGTCAAACAGCCGCGCGCGGGTGCGCGTCGGCGAGATCAGTCTTCGCAGGACCGGCGCCACGCGCTCCTGATTGATCGGGAATTCCAGGTCTTCGTCGCTCGGCAGCGGTGTGATGCTCTGGCCGGCCTGCAGCTCCAGGAGCTTTTCCGGATCGATGGTGATCGAATTGGTATCCACCGACGCGGATGCCGCAATGGCGCCGGCGATGATTTCACCCTGGGTCAGAAGACTTTCGACACGGGCATCGATCAGTCCCTCGCGAAACTGATTGAGATACATGATGCCGCCGACGAGAACGACGAGCGCGACGAGGTTGAAGAACAGGATGCGGCGGGTCAGGCTGGAGAAGACGGCATTGCCAAACAGGCGTCGGATCAGCGTGAAGGGGTGCGCCCAGCGCCTTCCGGGGGCCAGCTTCGCCTCCGAATCCTCCATTTCTCTGCTCTGCAAGACTTCGACCAAGCCTCTCAACTCCCGCTCGCGCGGCCTTTTCTGATTTTGATCGATGGATCGCAAGCCTGCCGATCCATCGGCGCGCGGAGCCCTATCATACAGCCGCGGCCGGCGCCATGCCAGCCGCAGTCACAATGTAGCGCTGGCTCAAGCGGATTCGCGGAACCGGTAGCCCACGCCGTAGAGTGTTTCGATCATGTCGAAGTCATTGTCGACCATCTTGAACTTCTTGCGCAGGCGCTTGATGTGGCTGTCGATGGTGCGGTCGTCGACATAGACCTGCTCGTCGTAGGCGGCGTCCATCAGGGAGTCACGGCTCTTGACGACACCGGGGCGCTGGGCAAGCGAATGCAGGATGAGGAACTCGGTCACCGTCAGGGTGACAGGCTCGTTCTTCCAGGTGCAGGTATGCCGTTCCTGGTCCATCGACAACTGTCCGCGTTCAAGTGAGCGGGCCTGAATGTCGGCGGCTGTTTTCGGGTTGCTGGCAGCGCCGCTAGCGGCAGCGGCTTCGCGATTGGCCGAACGGCGCAGGATGGCCTTGACGCGTTCAACAAGGAGGCGCTGCGAGAAAGGCTTGGTGATGAAATCGTCGGCCCCCATCTTAAGGCCGAACAACTCATCAATCTCCTCGTCCTTGGATGTCAGGAAGATTACCGGGATATCGGATTTCTGGCGCAGCCGACGAAGAAGCTCCATGCCATCCATGCGCGGCATCTTGATATCGAAGATGGCAAGCTGCGGCGGACGTGCCAGCAGACCGTCAAGGGCGGACGCACCGTCGGTATAGGTCTCGACCTTGTAGCCTTCGTTTTCCAGGGCAATGGAAACCGAAGTCAGAATATTCCGGTCATCGTCGACCAGTGCAATCGTCTGCATCGCATTTCGCTCCGTCGTGTCTCGCGCCGGTTTTACGGGCGCCTGGGTTCAAGCGTCTTCACGATCGCTTCATGAGTATAAAGGTGGAACAAATTGTGGCGAAGGCAAAGGGAGGTTGCAGCCTTATTCGCAAATGGTCCTTCCAGGCCAATTTATTTTGCCCTCTGAAATGGCCGATTCAACCGATTAAAAAAACGATATTTTTCTTTAAATCGATTAATATACTGAAATTATTATATTTTTTACGACAGCAAACTTGCCATTTCACTGCAAAAAAACTATTGTCCTGATCAATCACCCCGCCAATGGCCAAATATAGAGGAAAGCTGGACCATGGACGAACTCGGTATCCGCAACCCGTCAATCGGGCTGGAAGCAATTGGTTTCAAGGATCTGGACGTCGTCCGGTTTAACTTCGGCACCTCTGCACTTTATGAAGAGGCGCTGCGTCGCCAGGAGGCCCAGCTGACCGCTGACGGCGCTCTTAGGGCCCTGACCGGCCAGCACACTGGCCGCTCGCCGAAGGACAAGTTCGTCGTGCGCGACGCGACCACGACCGACCAGATCTGGTGGGACAACAACAAGGAAATGTCGCCTGAACATTTCGCCATCCTGCATGCTGACATGCTCGAGCATGCCCGCGGCAAGTCTCTCTACGTGCAGGACCTGATCGGTGGCGCCGATACGGACAATGCGCTTGCCACCCGCGTCATCACCGAGTTCGCCTGGCATTCGCTGTTCATCCGCAACCTGCTGATCCGCCCGGAAAAGAGCGCTCTCGAGACCTTCGTTCCACGCCTGACGATCATCGACCTGCCGGATTTCAAGGGCGATCCGGCACGCCACGGCTGCCGCACGGAAACGGTAATCGCCTGCGATCTGGTCAACGGCCTCATCCTGATCGGTGGAACCTCCTATGCCGGCGAGATGAAGAAGTCGGTGTTCACGGCGCTCAACTATCTGCTTCCGGCCAAGGGCGTCATGCCGATGCACTGCTCGGCCAATGTCGGGCCGGATGGTGATGCGGCCGTGTTCTTCGGGCTTTCGGGCACCGGCAAGACGACGCTTTCGGCCGATCCGAAGCGTACGCTGATCGGCGATGATGAACACGGCTGGGGCGAAGACGGTATCTTCAATTTCGAAGGTGGCTGCTACGCCAAGACCATTCGCCTTTCGGCCGAAGCCGAGCCGGAAATCTTCGCAACGACCCGCCGCTTCGGCACGGTTCTCGAAAACGTCGTTCTCGACGCGGATCGCAAGCCCGACTTCAACGACGGCTCGTTGACGGAAAACACGCGCTGCGCCTATCCGCTGGATTTCATTCCGAACGCCAGCGAAACCGGCACGACAGGTCATCCGCGCACGATCATCATGCTGACCGCGGATGCCTTCGGCGTCATGCCGCCGATCGCCAAGCTGACGCCCGAACAGGCCATGTACCACTTCCTCTCGGGCTACACCGCCAAGGTTGCCGGCACGGAAAAGGGCGTGACCGAGCCGGAAGCGACCTTCTCGACCTGCTTCGGCGCACCGTTCATGCCGCGGCATCCCTCTGAATACGGCAATCTGCTCCGCGACCTGATCGCCCGTCACGACGTTACCTGCTGGCTGGTCAACACCGGCTGGACCGGTGGCGCCCACGGTACCGGCCATCGCATGCCGATCAAGCCGACGCGCGCGCTTCTCTGTGCCGCGCTGGATGGTTCGCTGGCCGGTGCCGAGTTCCGCACGGATGCCAACTTCGGCTTCGCCGTTCCGGTTGCGGTCGAAGGTGTCGATACGACCATCCTCGATCCACGTTCGACCTGGAGCGACGGCAACGCCTATGACGCCCAGGCACGCAAGCTGGTGGATATGTTCATCACCAACTTCGCGAAGTTCGAAGACCATGTCGATGGCAGTGTGCGGGATGCGGCTCCCGGAGTTGTTCTCGCTGCCGAGTAAATTTTATTCGATTGCAGGCCATGATTCACGTGGAACCCGGCTCCTGAGCCGGGTTTTGCCGTTTCAGAAACCGGATTTGCAAATCTCGGAAACCGTGAGATAGACGGTGCCGGAGGCAGAAAACCATGGCCAGCGAACCACTTTACATCAACGACCGTATCGTTATCGCCGGCTGGGAGCTGACGGAGCAATTCGTGCTGGCCGGCGGCCCGGGCGGACAGAACGTCAACAAGGTTTCGACCGCGGTTCAGCTTTTCTACGGGATAGCATCGTCCCCAGCGCTGCCAGAGCGGGTGCGCGAAAACGCTATCAAGCTTGCGGGGCGAAAGGTTTCCAAGGACGGCGTGCTGATGATCGAGGCCAGCCGGTTTCGCAGCCAGGAGCGCAATCGGGAGGACGCGCGCGAGCGGCTGAAGGAGCTTATCCTCAAAGCGGCCGAGCCGCCACCACCGCCGCGCCGCAAGACCCGCCCGACCAAGGGTTCGATCGAGCGGCGGCTAAAGGAAAAGTCCGGCCGTGGCGAAATCAAGAAGATGCGCGGCCGCCCCGACGGAGATTGATGACAGATTGTGTGCCATGTCTTGTTTTTATCGGGAACAGCGCTCTCTTTAGGCCTGTAGAATAGTTCTTGGGAGAAATGCCATGGGTCTTTTCAGCTTTATAAAAAATGCCGGCAAGAAGCTCGGCATCGGCGGCGAGGACGATGCGCCCGACGCCGAAGCCGTGAAAAAGGAACTGTCGTCGCACGATCTCGGTACGGAAAAGGTCGATGTATCCGTGGTCAACGACAAGATCGTGCTGTCAGGTGTCGTCAAGGATCAGAGCGTCTTCGAGAAGGCCGTTGTCGCCGTCGGAAACACCCTTGGTGTCTCGCAGGTCGAAGCCTCGGACCTGAAGGTTGCGGAGGCCGGATCAGAACCCGCCCCTGCAAAGACGCCGGTACTCTACACGGTCAAGAAGGGCGACAATCTCTGGAAGATCGCCGAAAGCCAGTACGGCAAAGGCAAGGGCGCCAAGAACACGGCAATCTTCGATGCCAATCGCCCGATGCTGAGCCATCCTGACAAGATTTATCCCGGCCAGGTTCTGCGTATCCCGGATTTAAGCGAGGTTTGATGCCGGTCGGCAAGCGCGCGATCTTCGCTCTGGCAGCCTCCTGCCTTCTTTTGGCTGGCCCCGCATCGTCGCGGATGCTGCGGGAGCCGGCAAAAGGATCGCCGGAGCGAGCGGCTATTCTCGATGCACTTCGTCCGGCGGTTGAAGCCGAAATGCGTGGCTCCGTTGAATTCGTGATCACCAGCATGCGTGTCTCGCCCGGCTGGGCTTTCGTCCAGGCGGAACCGCAGCGGCCCGGAGGCGGTACGATCGATCCGCAGCGCACCGGCTTTCGTGGAGAGGCGGACATGATGGATGGATTGACCGTTTTTGCCCTGCTCACCTTCCAGCTTGGCCGTTGGAACCTCGTGGACCACGTCGTCGGGCCAACGGATGTCTACTACGCCGGCTGGCCGAAGCGCTATGGCGTGCCGCCAGCGCTTCTTGGCCTGGAGTAGGTGTCCAATGCGTGCTTTACCGGAAGGGATTCGCTATCTTCCCGGCTACTTCGAGCGCGACAGGCAGCAGGCCTTGCTTGACAACATTCGTCAGGTCGTCGTCGATGCACCGCTCTTTCAGCCCCGCATGCCGAAGACCGGAAAACCCATGTCGGTCCGCATGACCAATTGCGGCTCGCTCGGTTGGGTCACGGACAAGGAGCGCGGCTATCGCTATCAGGCGCAGCATCCTGAAACCGGCGAGCCATGGCCTGCAATACCGGATCAGCTGCTCGATCTATGGCGGGATGTGGCCGGTTGCGAAAAGATGCCGGAAGCTTGTCTTGTCAATTTTTATACCGACAGCGCCAGGATGGGCCTGCATCAGGATAAGGACGAACAGGATCTGCAATCGCCCGTCGTTTCGGTATCGTTGGGAGACACCTGCCTGTTTCGTGTCGGCGGTTGCGAGCGGAGCGATCCAACGACCTCCTTCAAGCTTTCCAGCGGCGATGTCGTCGTGCTGGGCGGCGAGGGCAGGCTTGCCTATCACGGTGTCGATCGCATCTATCCGGCGACTTCGACGCTTTTCAAGAATGGTGGCCGCATCAATCTGACCCTTCGCCGGGTCACGATCTGATAAGCGTCAGAGCTTGCGCAGCGCCACCTTCTCCGTCAGGTGGTTGGGACCCTTCTGAAGAATGATATCAGCGCGCGGCCGAGTCGGCAGGATATTCTGGCGCAAGTTCTTCAGGTTGATGTTGGCCCAGAGCCCCTCGGCGATAGCAAGCGCCGCTTCTTCACTGATTTCAGCGTAGCGCTTGAAGAAGGATTCCGGGTTGCGGAAGGCTGTCTGGCGTAGCCGCATGAAGCGATTCACATACCAGCTATGGATAAGCTCTTCCTCGGCGTCGATATAAATCGAGAAATCGAAGAAGTCGGACACCATCGGCACGATGCGTCCATCTGCCGGCAGGTTGCGCGACTGCAGAACATTGATGCCTTCGAAAATGAGGATGTCCGGTCTGTCGATGATCTTGAACGTGTCGGGCAGCACGTCATAGGTCAGGTGCGAATAGCTGGGCGCCTTGACGTTTGGCTGGCCGGCCTTGATGGCTGACAGAAAGCGCAGGAGCGCGCCGATGTCATAGCTTTCCGGAAAGCCCTTGCGCTCCATCATGTTTTCGCGTTGCAGCACGGCGTTCGGATAGAGAAAGCCGTCCGTGGTCACGAGATCGACCTTGGGGCTCGATGGCCAGCGCGACAAAAGCTCGGCGAGGATGCGGGCCGTGGTCGACTTGCCGACAGCAACGGAGCCGGCAATGCCGATGACGAAGGGGGTCTTTGCCTCGCCCGACATGCTGAGGAAGCGCTTGCGCTGCTCGAACAGCATCTGCGATGATTCCACATGCGCCGACAGAAGGCGCGAGAGTGAAAGGTAGATGCGTCGTACCTCGTCGAGATCGACGGGGTCATTCAGCGAGCGCAGGCGATGAACTTCATCCGCCGTGAGGGTGAGGGGCGTATCCGCGCGAAACTTGGACCATTCTTCCGCGGTATAGAACCGGTAGGGCGAATAGTCCTTGTTATCGAAATGATCGGGAACGTCCGCAGGGGCGAAGTCTTTTGCCGCGATGGTCATGGTGTCTGCCGGCTCGCCTTTTCCTGAAGGCCGGATTGCGCCGTTCGCCGTCCGAGCTCTTCCATGATATCCTGCAACGGAATGCCTGCGATTTTCAATACGACCATCAGGTGATAGAGGAGGTCGGCGCTTTCCGCGACAAGATTATCCCTGTCGTTGGAAATCGCTGCTATCACCGTTTCGACAGCCTCTTCCCCGAGCTTCTTGGCCGCCTTCGCCTGACCATGGGCCACGAGCTTGGCCGTCCAGGACTGGTCGGGCGAAGCTTTCGCCCGCTCGGCCACGATCTCTTCGAGGTCGGAAAGATCAAACTGCTTACCCATCGTTTCCTTCTCCGCTCAGTCGAGCCGCATGGGAATGCCATGCTCAGACATATAGCGCTTGGCTTCACCGATGCTATAGGTGCCGAAATGGAATATCGAGGCGGCGAGCACGGCGGTCGCGTGCCCGTCGCGGATGCCCTCCACCATGTGATCGAGATTGCCGACCCCGCCCGACGCAATGACCGGCACCGACACGCGATCGGCAATCGTGCGTGTCAGGCCGATGTCATAGCCGGTCTTCTGGCCGTCGCGGTCCATGGAGGTGAGGAGCAGCTCGCCGGCGCCGCGGGCCACCATCTTCTCCGCGAAGTCCACCGCATCGATACCGGTTGCCTGACGGCCGCCATGGGTGAAGATTTCCCAACGATCCTCCTCGCCGGGTTTCGAAACCTTTTTCGAATCGATTGAGACGACGATGCACTGGTTGCCGAACTTGTCGGCGGCTTCGGCGACGAAATCGGGGTTCTTCACGGCTGCCGAATTGATCGACACCTTGTCTGCGCCCGCGAGCAGGAGCTTGCGGATATCGGCCACCGTGCGCACGCCGCCGCCGACAGTGAGCGGCATGAAGCAGTGATCGGCCGTGCGCGCCACGACGTCGAAGATCGTGTCGCGATTGTCGGAAGAGGCGGTGATGTCGAGGAAGCAGAGCTCGTCGGCACCGGCAAGGTCATAGGCCTTGGCCGATTCCACCGGGTCGCCGGCATCGATGAGATCGACGAAGCTCACGCCCTTGACGACACGGCCGTCCTTCACGTCCAGGCAGGGAATGACACGCGCTTTGAGGGTCATCAGGCTTTTCCTTTCGCTACGCGGATGAGGCTCAACGCTTCAGCCGGGTCGATACGGCCGTCATAGAGCGCCCGGCCCGAGATCGCACCTTCAAGCTTGGCGGCGTCCGGCTCGAGCATGCGACGGATATCGTCGATCGACGCAAGACCGCCAGAAGCTATGACGGGGATTGAAACGGCTTCCGCCAGCTCCAGCGTCGAGGCCCAGTTGATGCCGGTCAGGATGCCGTCGCGGTCAATGTCGGTGTAAATGATCGCGGAAACGCCGGCTCCTTCAAACTTCTTGGCAAGCTCGATGATGCCGAGCTCTGAAGCTTCCGCCCAGCCCTCGACTGCCACCTTGCCGCCCTTGGCATCGATGCCAACAGCGACCTTGCCGGGGAATTTCTTGCAGGCTTCGATGACAAGAGCCGGATCACGCACGGCGACGGTACCGAGAATGACGCGGGCAAGGCCACGCGACAGCCAATTTTCGATATGATCGAGCGTGCGGATGCCGCCGCCCAGCTGCACCGGGTTCCTGGTTGCCGTGAGGATGGCATCGACAGCGGCGCCATTGACCGTTTCGCCGGCAAAGGCGCCGTTCAAGTCGACGACGTGAAGCCATTCGAAGCCCTGGTCTTCGAAAGCCTTGGCCTGGGCGCCGGGATCGGGATTGTAGACGGTCGCCTGCTCCATGTCGCCGAGCTTGAGGCGCACGCACTGGCCGTCTTTGAGGTCGATGGCGGGAAAGAGGATCATGTCAGGGCTTCCAGCGCAGGAAATTGGAAATCAAGGCGAGGCCGAGCGTCTGGCTTTTTTCTGGGTGGAATTGCGAGCCGGCCTTGTTGCCATTGGCGACGAAAGCCGTGACCGGACCACCGTAACCGGTGGTGGCGACGAGGTCGTCGGCGTTTTCAGCGGCAAGGTGGTAGGAATGCACGAAATAGGCGTGCAATCCATCGGAGCCCGTCGGGATACCTTCAAAAAGCGCGTGCGGACGGGCAAGCGTCAGCGTATTCCAGCCGATCTGCGGGATCTTCAGGGTCGGCGGCGTCATCTCGACGACATCGCCCTTGATCCAGCCAAAGCCTTTGGTCGTCTTCTTTTCAAGACCGCGCGAAGACATCAGCTGCATACCGACACAGATGCCGAGGAACGGCCGGCCGTGTTTTTCAACAACCTCTTCGATTGCCTGCTGCATGCCGTCGACGGCATCAAGGCCGGCGCGACAATCGGCATAGGCGCCGACCCCCGGTAGTACGATCCGGTCGGCAGTCGCCACCCGGTCGGCCTTGTCGGTCAGTTCGACCTGGGTATCCAGACCGCCTTCGCGCACGGCCCGTTCGAAGGCCTTTGTGGCCGAACGAAGGTTGCCCGAGCCGTAGTCGATAATGGCGACGCGCATCAGCGTTCTCCATAGGTTTCGAAGAGTCCGAAGGCCGGCGTGCCGGCCTTGCCATTGTCGGCGCTCTTCAATGCGATTGAGGATGTGGGGGCGACGGGGGCTTCCATCAAGCTGTCTGAGATCGCCTCCGCGGTCGCAAGGTCCGGCGCCAGGATGATCGAATGCAGCGTCCATCCGGAAGCTTCCAGACGGGCAGCGAGGAAGCGCGGACCTTCCAGTGCAACCAGAAGCTTCACCGCCAGCCCGGCAAGCAATCCTGGCAGCAGAGCCCTGGGCTCAACACTCGCGGCCGCAATAGCACCCTGGACAATGAAGACGGCAATCCCCGCCAGCCATTGACGCTTGAACAGCAGCCAGAAGGCCGGAAACACGAAGGCAGGCCAGGAAAATCGGTCCGCGATGAACCGGATATCGTCGGCCGGCTTATCGCCGGGAGAAGTAAAGACCAGATAGGACGTCATGAGCGGCTGCTCACTTTCGCTGGTTGCCGGTCAGACCAGAGTTCCCTTGGTGGAGGGGACACGGCCTGCCTGGCGTGGATCAATCTCTGTCGCCACGCGCAGAACGCGAGCGACGGCCTTGAAGCAGGTTTCGGAGATATGATGGTTGTTGGCGCCGTAAATGTTCTGCACATGCAGCGTGATGCCGGCGTGCTGGGCGAGCGCGTTGAAGAATTCGCGCACCAGCTCGGTGTCGAAGGTGCCGATCTTCGGTGCGGAAAAGTCGACATTCCAGACGAGGAACGGCCGTCCGGAGAGATCCACGGCGGCCTTGGTCATCGTTTCGTCCATCGCAAGATCGAGGGAGGCATAACGAGTGATGCCGCGACGATCGCCAAGTGCCTTGGAGATCGCCTGGCCGATGGCGATACCGGTGTCTTCTACGGTGTGGTGGTCGTCGACATGCAGGTCACCCTCGGCAACGATGTCCATGTCGATCAGAGAATGGCGGGAAAGCTGGTCCAGCATATGGTCAAAGAAGCCGACTCCCGTGGATATCCGGGACGTCCCCGTACCGTCGATATTGACGGATACGGTCACCGACGTCTCGTTCGTCTTGCGCGAAACGCTGCCGGTGCGGCTGGTCTTTTCCTCTGCCATCAGGCTCTCTCCGTGGGAAACAGAGCCGCTCCATATCAGGCCGCACACCAAATATCCAGAAGCCCGGCGGTGATTCTGAAGCGGTGAAAGCTGTTACGCCACAAGTGGTTTGTTCCGGAGGGCGCTCCCTATTTGCAATCGGAAAAACCGCTCTTACATAGAACGCAACAATCCCCCTCAACGCCCGGTTCTCCGGGCCAAAAGGTACCCACATGAGTGAACAAAATCCTTACGGAACCATGCATGCGACCACGATCATCACCGTGCGCAAGGGCGGGCAGGTGGTCATGGCCGGCGACGGCCAGGTCAGTCTCGGCCAGACCGTGATGAAGGGCAACGCCCGCAAGGTGCGCCGTCTTGGCAAGGGTGATGTCATCGCCGGATTTGCCGGCGCCACCGCCGATGCCTTTACCCTCCTCGAACGCCTCGAAGCCAAGCTGGAGCAATATCCCGACCAGCTGATGCGCGCCGCCGTCGAGCTCGCCAAGGACTGGCGCACCAACAAATATCTGCGCAATCTCGAGGCGATGATGCTTGTTGCCGACAAGTCGATCACGCTCGCCATCACCGGCAATGGTGATGTTCTGGAACCGGAACATGGCACGATCGCCATCGGCTCGGGCGGCAACTATGCCTATGCCGCAGCCCGCGCCCTGATGGATACTGACAAGACGGCGGAAGAAATTGCCCGCCGGGCGATGGAGATCGCCGGTGACATCTGCGTCTATACCAACGGCAATATCGTCGTGGAGACGCTGGATGCCAGCGCTTGAGCGTCTGGCGCGCAGAATCTGAACCAATTCCAGCCAGAACGGCTGTCCCAAGGAACTGAACATCCCATGACAACATTTTCCCCCCGCGAAATCGTGTCGGAGCTCGACCGGTTCATCATCGGCCAGCATGATGCCAAGCGCGCCGTCGCGATCGCGCTGCGCAACCGCTGGCGTCGCCAGCAGCTTTCAGACGAGCTGCGCGACGAAGTCATGCCGAAGAACATCCTGATGATCGGCCCGACCGGCGTCGGCAAGACGGAAATCTCCCGCCGCCTCGCCAAGCTCGCTGGCGCGCCTTTCATCAAGGTCGAAGCGACGAAATTCACCGAGGTCGGTTATGTCGGCCGCGATGTCGAGCAGATCGTGCGCGATCTGGTCGAGGTCGGCATCGGCCTGGTGCGCGAGAAGAAGCGTGCCGAGGTGAAGGCCAAGGCGCATCAGAATGCGGAAGAGCGTGTGCTGGATGCGCTGGTCGGCGCAACGGCTTCACCCGCCACCCGCGACAGTTTCCGCAAGAAGCTGCGTGCCAACGAGATCGACGACAAGGAAATCGATATCGAAGTGGCCGATGCCGGGACGCCCGGAGGCGGCTTCGAGATCCCCGGCATGCCCGGTGCCAATATCGGCGTGCTCAACCTGTCGGAAATGTTCGGCAAGGCCATGGGCGGCCGTACCAAAAAGGTGCGCACAACCGTCAAGGACAGCTATAATGTGCTGATCAACGACGAATCCGACAAGCTGCTCGACAACGAGCAGATCCAGCGCGAAGCGATCCGCTCCGCCGAGAACGACGGCATCGTCTTCCTTGACGAGATCGACAAGATTGCCGCCCGCGATGGAGGCATGGGTGCCGGCGTTTCACGCGAAGGCGTGCAGCGAGACCTGTTGCCGCTGGTCGAAGGCACCACGGTTGCCACCAAATACGGGCCGGTGAAGACGGATCACATCCTCTTCATCGCGTCCGGTGCGTTCCATGTGTCGAAGCCATCGGATCTGCTGCCGGAACTGCAGGGCCGCCTGCCGATCCGGGTTGAACTCAAGGCCCTCACCAAGGAAGATTTTCGCCGCATCCTGACGGAAACCGAAGCGAGCCTGATCCGCCAGTACATCGCACTTCTTGACACCGAAGGCGTTGAGCTGACCTTCACCGACGACGCGCTCGATGCGCTCGCCGACGTCGCGGTCAAGCTCAACTCCAGTGTCGAGAACATCGGTGCACGGCGTCTGCAGACGGTAATGGAGCGCGTGCTAGACGACATTTCCTTCGTCGCGCCCGACAAATCCGGGGAAAAGCTGACCATCGATGCGGAATATGTTCAAAAGCATGTCGGCGACCTCGCGGCCAATACCGACCTGTCGCGTTATATATTGTGACATTTCCGGCACCGGGCGGATCAGATGCCCGGTCCGATTTTTGAAGAAGGCGCTTGTCATCCGGCAGGCGCCTTCTTTATTCATAGCTCATGCTATGAGGGACGTGGGCGATGTCGGCATGATTCCGACATGATTTTGCCGCATGCGTCCAACGCCTGCCGGGGCGGTCCAGGGCAGGGGATCAGAGGAAGATGATCGTGCGTTCCATTCTCGCAATGCTTCTCGTTTCAGTTCTGGCGCTGGCAAGTGTCGAGGCGCATGCCGATGTCCGTCGCATGCGGGAGGGAAACCGCAACGTCGAGCAGCCGACTGTGCCGGGCGCTTCCGTGCGCCGCACCAAGGCGGGCAAAACCTCTTTCGATGCGAAATACGAGAAGGTGCATCGGCTGCTCGCGAGCGACCGCAAGCTAATGAGCAAGATCAAATCGACAGCGGCTGCCTATGGCATTGATCCGATCCACATGATCGGCGCGATCGTCGGCGAGCATACTTATAATGTCGATGCCTACGACCGGCTGCAGTCCTATTATGTCAAGGCGGCTGCCTATGCCGGCAATAGTTTCCGCTTTGGCTACCAGGACGAGACCGTTGCCCAGTTCGTGGCGCGGCCGCAATTTGCCGAATGCCAGGGCAAGAAAAGCTCCTATGCGCTCTGGAGCTGCCGCGAAAATGTTTGGGAACAGGATTTCCGCGGCAAGAATGTCGGCGGCATCTCTTATCCTAACAATCGTTTCAGCGCCGTGTTCTTCCAGCCCTTTTTCGCCGGCCAGACCTTTGGTCTCGGCCAGATCAATCCGCTGACGGCGCTGATGCTGACCGACATGGTTTCGCGCGTTTCGGGTTACCCGCGGCTGGACGAGAATGATGCGGCCGGTGTTTACCAGGCAATTATGGACCCCGACCAGTCGCTTGCCTATATGGCAGCGTCGATCCGCCATTCGATCGATGCCTACAAGTCGATCGCCGGCGTCGATATATCAGACAATCCAGGCATCACCTCGACACTGTATAATGTCGGAAACCCGGATCAGCGGGCTGCGACCTTTGCAGCAAAGCGCAAGAGCGGCGGTGCCGACTGGCCGGAAGAAAATTATTACGGCTGGCTGGTCAACGACAAGCTCGCGGAACTGCGCGCACTGCTCTAGCGTTTTTGGAGATCCAACTCCTGACAGGGCGCTGGGGCACGCGGAGATAAGATGGACAAGCGACCTGATCCCTTTGAACCGCCGGCTCCTGCAATGCGGGCAAGGTTGCTGACGCGGCTGGAAGTCATCCGCACCGTGCTGCGCAATCCGTTGGAGCTCTGGGGCGAGCCGTCCTACACGCTGCCCTGGATCGAGACGAAGTTCTTCAACCAGCGCACCCTGATCGTCAACGATCCCGATCTCATCCGCTATATCCTCGTCGAGAATGCCTCGAATTACGAGATGTCACAGGTTCGCCGGCTTATCCTGAGGCCGATCCTGCGCGATGGCTTGCTGACGGCCGAGGGTGAAGTCTGGAAGCGATCCCGCAAGGCGATGGCGCCGGTGTTCACGCCGCGCCACGCTCACGGTTTTGCAGCCCAGATGCTGGCGAAAACCGAGGAGTATGCCACGCGCTATGAGGAGCCGGCGCGCGACGGGGGCGTCGTCAATATCGCGACCGATATGACCGAACTTACCTTCGAAGTTCTCTCCGAAACCCTGTTTTCCGGCCAGATCGCCACCGAGACGGAAGGGTTTGCCGATAGCGTCGATCAGCTGTTGCACCGCATGGGCCGGGTCGATCCCATGGACATCATGCTTGCGCCAACATGGGTGCCGCGGCTGACCCGGATCGGAGGGCGCAAGGTCATGGCGCGCTTCTACGGCATCGTCTACGACACGATGGATCGGCGTCGCACGTTGATGAAGACGGAGCCTGAAAGTGTTCCGCGGGACTTCCTCACCTTGCTTCTGGAGCTTGAAGGTCCCGGCGGCCTTTCGACGGAAGAGATCGCCGACAATATCCTGACCTTCATCGGCGCCGGCCACGAGACGACGGCACGGGCACTCGCCTGGACATTCTATTGCGTCGCCAATGCCCCGCATGTGCGACAAGCGATGGAGGATGAAATCGATACCGTGCTCGCAGAGGGTGCCGAGCCGGTCGAGTGGCTGGAGCGGATGCCGAACGTTCGTGCCGCCTTCGAGGAGGCGATGCGGCTTTATCCGCCGGCGCCCTCCATTAACCGTGCAGCCATAGAAGACGATCAATGGACGTCGAAATCGGGCGAAACCGTCGTCATTCCCAAAGGCATCTCCGTTCTCGTGATGCCGTGGACGCTGCACCGGCACACGCTCTATTGGGATCGTCCGCGCGCGTTCATGCCGGAGCGTTTCCTGCCTGGCAATCGCGAGAAGCTGCATCGTTTCCAGTATCTGCCCTTCGGTGCCGGCCCGCGTATCTGTATCGGCGCAACCTTCGCCCTGCAGGAAGCGGTGATTGCGCTGGCCGTCCTGATGAAGCGCTATCGTTTCGATAGGACGCCGGAGACCAATCCCTGGCCGATCCAGCGGCTGACGACCCAGCCTAGGGGCGGCCTGCCGCTGCGGGTGACGGCTCGCTGAAGCTCTTGCCCGGCGCCTGTTCCTGTACAGCCTTGACGGGACTGTCGGCCGGCTGTGGCTGCGGCAGGATCTTGCTCGGTTTCTTGATCGTCTTGATCTGGGCGCAGGTTGCATCGCCGACATTGTCGCACGGCTTGTAGACGACGATCTCGCTGCCGGCACCATCGTCCCAGACGACCTGGATGGTGAGGGTTTTCGCCTCGCCGCCGGGCAGGGAGATATAGATGTATTTGTTTGTCGGGTCGTCCGGCAGGTTGAAGGGGACCTGCGGATTGCATTCGCCGAGCGGCATGCGCTGGTCGAGCAGGTCTGAATTCACGGAGTAGCGGATTTCCGATAGCCGGCAGTGCATCGTCTGTAGCGTGGTGAAATAGATCAGCTGCTTGCCATCATAATTACGAAACTGCACCCAGCCCGTCGGCTTGTTGGCGTCGAGCATCGCCTTGTAGATGGAAACATCGGGTAGGACCGGCTTGTACTCGTCCTCGTCGCTTTCCTGCGCCAGACCTGTGGATGTGAGGAGAAGAACACCGAAGAAGGCTGCAAAGGGCGCTGGCATTGGGAAACGACGCATGCGGCAACTCCTGGTTCAGGAACAGCTTTTCAGTGTTGTGGTGCGCCTTGGCTGTGTCGCCTGCACGATAGCCTTGACCCCCAATATGTCCTATCACCTTCGGGACTTTGTTTGAAGCGGTGCCGCGCGCCGCGCTTCCTGACGGAATGGGCGTTTCTTGAGCGATCATCTTCTTCTCGGCATCGATACTGGCGGAACCTATACCGACGCCGTTCTCTTCACCGAAACCCATGGCGTCGTTGCGAAAGCCAAGTCGCTGACCACGCGCCATGATCTGGCCGTCGGCATTTCCGGCGCTGTCGAAGCGGTGCTGCGGGCGTCTGGAACGGATGTGGGGGCGATCAGTCTCGTCTCCCTCTCGACCACGCTTGCCACCAATGCACTGGTCGAAGGGCAGGGCGGACGGGCCGGCCTTGTGATGATCGGCTTCGGGCCGGACGACCTGAAGCGTGATGGACTGCAGGAAGCGCTTGGCAGTGATCCCGTAATCTTCCTGCCCGGCGGCCACAACGTGCATGGCGGCGAAACCCTGCTCGATATGAGCGCTCTGGACGGGGCGTTACCGCAATTGGCAAACGAGGTTTCCTCTTTTGCCATTGCCGGCTACTTTGCGGTCCGCAATCCCTCCCACGAGCAGAGGGTGCGCGACCGCATTCGCGAGGTCTCGCATCTGCCGGTGACCTGCAGCCATGAACTGACCTCCAAACTCGGCGGGCCGCGACGCGCGTTGACGACGCTGCTCAATGCCCGCCTCGTCTCGATGATCGACCGGCTGATCGGCTCCTGCGAGGATTTCCTTAAAGAGCGTGGCATCGAAGCGCCAATGATGGTGGTGCGTGGCGATGGCGCATTGATTTCGGCAGCGGAAGCGCGATTGCGGCCGATCGAGACGATTCTTTCAGGCCCGGCCGCAAGCCTCGTGGGAGCGCGTTATCTGACAGGTCTCGATGATGCCGTCGTCTCCGACATCGGCGGCACGACGACCGATGTCGCGACGCTTGCCGAAGGAAGGCCGCGGCTGGATGAGGAAGGCGCCGTCGTCGGCGGTTTCCGCACGATGGTCGAGGCGGTCGCTATGCGCACCTTCGGGCTTGGCGGCGATTCAGAGGTCCGTATCGACGATCGCGGTCTTGTCGCCGGTATCACGCTTGGTCCCCGTCGATTCCTGCCGCTCAGCCTCGCGGCGGTGGAACACGAGGCGGCGGTGATCGGCGTCCTCGAAAAGCAGCTTCGGTCGCCCCATGTCGGCCGCCACGATGGCAAACTTGCCGTGCGCACCGGCTTGCCGGATCATCTGGCAACAGGGCTGATGTCGCAGCAGCAGGCGCTCTACGAGCGGATCGGCTCCATCCCCGTCGCGCTGGAAAGCCTGCTGACGAGTACGCCGCAGCGGGCGACGCTCGACAGGCTCGTCGAACGTGGTCTCGTCCATATCTGTGGCCTGACGCCGTCCGATGCCATGCATGTACTCGGCCGCCAGAGCCAATGGAACGGCGAAGCAGCCCGGCTCGGCGCTGAGCTTGCCGCCCGCATCAAGGATGGGCAGGGGCGGCCGGTTGCGGCGTCCGCAGAGGATATGGCCGAAAAGATCGCCGCCCGGCTGACGCGACAGTCTGCTGAAGTCATTCTGTCGAGCTGTCTTGCCGAGGATGGCGCCGCGGTAGATCCTGCCGTTTCACTCGCGGTCGATCGGGCATTGAAACGAACCCCGGGCATTGTGCGCTTCTCCCTGGAACTCGATCGCCCGCTGGTCGGTCTCGGTGCCTCGGCGCCGGTTTATTATCCTGATATAGCAGAGATGCTTGGCGCTCAGTCCATCATTCCCGCCGATGCCGGCGTTGCCAATGCGGTTGGTGCCGTCGTCGGCCAGATCCGCGCATCGGCCGCCGCCTTCGTCACGGTGCAGGAAGAGGGGATTTTTGTGGTCAACGGTGCCGGCGAAATGGCGCGCTTCCTGGATGAGGAAAAGGCTTTCGCGGAAGCGCGGCGGCGGGTGGAGGCGGCAGCTCTGGATGCGGCGCAGCGCAACGGCGCCGAAAGCCCCGCTGTCATGGTGACGGAAGACATCGCCGCGCCCGAGATCGAAGGTAGCCGGAAACTTATCGAGGCTCGGTTCGTCGCCGTCGCCAGCGGCCGGCCGCGAATTGCCCACCACTGATTTATTCCCTCAGGGAAATAATTCTTCGCATTTTCGCGGAATTGACAGCTTGGCAAAGCATGAGAGACTGCGGCCTCATATTTTTCAGAAGACTAGCAGGGAGAAGGCCATGAGCCGGATTGAGCGCAACGGGTTGAAAATCGATCAGGGTCTGGACGATTTCATCGTCAGCGAGGCTTTGGCAGGCTCTGGTATCGATCAGGACCGTTTCTTTGCGGCTTTCTCCTCGATCGTTCACGATCTGGCGCCGAAGAACCGTGCGCTGCTCGAAAAGCGCGATGCCCTGCAGGCACAGATCGATGGCTGGTATCGTGACAATGGCGTGCCCTCGGATATGGATGCCTATCAGGCCTTCCTGAAGGACATCGGCTATATCGTGCCGGAAGGCCCGGATTTCACGATCTCGACCGATCATGTCGATCCGGAGATTGCCGTCATCGCCGGCCCGCAGCTCGTCGTTCCCGTCATGAACGCCCGCTATGCGCTGAATGCGGCGAATGCTCGTTGGGGCTCCCTCTATGACGCGCTCTATGGCACCGATGCCATTTCGGATGCTGATGGCGCCGAAAAGGGCAAGGGCTACAATCCCGTCCGTGGTGAGAAGGTCATCGCCTGGGCGCGTGCCTTCCTGGATGACAGCGCGCCGCTGAGCGCGGGCAGCTGGAATGACGTCACCGGATTGTCGATTGCGGAGGGAGCGCTTTCAATCGGCACCAAAGCCGGCCCGACGACACTTTCCGACCCGAAGCAGTTCGCCGGTTACAAGGGTGATGCCGCTTCGCCATCCCATGTCGTTCTGGTCAAGAACAAGCTGCATATCGATATCGTCATCGATGCCGGAACACCGATCGGCAAGAGCGATCCGGCTCATATCTCCGACGTCATTCTCGAATCGGCGATCACTGCGATCATGGATTGCGAGGATTCGATTGCTGCCGTCGATGCCGAAGACAAGGTTGTCGTCTACCGCAACTGGCTCGGCCTGATGAAGGGCGATCTCACCGAAAAGGTCAGCAAGGGGGACCGGACATTTATCCGCAAGCTCAACCCCGATCTCGAATTTGACGGTGCCGATGGCAAGCCACTGGTGCTGAAGGGCCGGGCGCTGATGCTGGTGCGCAATGTCGGGCATCTCATGACCAATCCCGCGATCCTCGACCGCGAAGGCAACGAGGTGCCGGAAGGCATCATGGATGCAATGGTTACAGCCTTGATCGCTCTGCGCGACATCGGCCCCGATGGCCGTCTCATGAATTCGCGCGAAGGCTCGATGTATGTCGTCAAGCCGAAGATGCATGGCCCGGAAGAAGTAGCTTTCGCCTGCGAAATCTTCTCGCGGGTCGAAGAAGCGCTCGGCATGGCGCCGAACACGATGAAGATGGGCATCATGGACGAGGAGCGTCGCACGACGGTCAACCTCAAGGAATGCATCCGCGTTGCCCGCGAGCGTGTTGTCTTCATCAACACCGGTTTTCTCGATCGTACCGGCGATGAGATGCATACCTCGATGGAAGCCGGTCCGATGATCCGCAAGGGCGACATGAAGCAGGCGCCGTGGATTTCGGCTTACGAAAACTGGAACGTCGATATCGGCCTCGAATGCGGCCTTTCCGGCCATGCGCAGATCGGCAAGGGCATGTGGGCGATGCCCGACCTTATGGCAGCCATGCTGGAGCAGAAGATCGCCCACCCCAAGGCCGGCGCCAACACCGCCTGGGTGCCGTCGCCGACGGCCGCGACCCTGCATGCCACGCATTATCACAAGGTCGATGTTGCCGAGGTCCAGAAGAGCCTGCAATCGCGCTCACGCGCCAAGCTCTCGGACATCCTCTCCATCCCCGTCGCGACACGTCCGAACTGGACGCCGGAGGAAATTCAGCGCGAGCTTGATAACAATGCGCAGGGCATCCTCGGCTATGTCGTGCGCTGGATCGACCAGGGCGTCGGCTGCTCCAAGGTGCCGGACATCAACAACATCGGCCTGATGGAAGACCGGGCGACGCTGCGCATTTCTGCGCAGCATATGGCCAACTGGCTGCATCACGGCGTCGTCACGGAAGCGCAGATCGTCGAGACGATGAAGCGCATGGCCGCCGTGGTCGATGGGCAGAATGCCGACGATTCCGCCTATACGCCGATGGCCGGAAACTTCGAGGGCTCGATCGCCTTCCAGGCGGCGCTGGAACTCGTCCTCAAGGGACGCGAGCAGCCGAATGGCTATACCGAGCCGGTCCTGCATCGCCGCCGGCTTGAACTAAAGGCAAGCCGCGCCGCTTAAAGGCGCCATAGCACAGGACAAACAAAAACCCCGAAGCTGGCCAGCTCCGGGGTTTTTCATTTCAGAAAACGAAGACGACTTACTGCTGCACGATGACGCGGGTATTTTTGCCGGGGCGAACGCGCGAATAGAGATCGATGATGTCCTGGTTGATCATGCGGATGCAGCCGGAGGACGCAGCCGTGCCGATCGAAGCCCATTCCGGCGAGCCATGGATGCGGAACAGGGTGTCCTTGTTATCATCGTTGAAGAGATACATGGCGCGCGCGCCGAGCGGGTTGCGCAGGCCGGGGCCCATGCCGTTTTCGACATATTGCGCGACATCCGGCTTGCGGACCGCCATTTCCTTTGGCGGATGCCAGGTCGGCCATTCCTGCTTCCAGGCGATATAGGCGCGGCCTTCCCATGCGAAGCCGGCCTTGCCGACGCCGATGCCGTAGCGAACAGCCTTGCCACCCGGCAGCACGTAATAGAGGAAGCGGCTGGGCGTATTGACGATGATCGTGCCCGGACGCTCGTTGGTCGAATAATCGACGATCTGACGATGAAAGCGCTGATCGACTTTCGAGATCGGGATCGCCGGCAACGCATAGCCATGATCCTCTACGGCGCCGTAGCCGTCCGAGAAAATCTGGTTCGTTGCGATTTTTTCGCCAATGGGAGAGACGGGAGTTGTCGAGCAACCGGCAAGGGCAAGGATTGCCGCGAGGCTGCACAGCAGAAGGGCATTGCGGAGGCGCATGGGGATCTCTTAAAAAGATATGAAGAATATCTGGGTCTTCTCGACCATCAGTGATTATGGTTTATTTTCGATTAACATCCGGCGTGCAAGTGAATGCGCTGCAGCATTCTTGGCGGCGCGTTCCAAAATCACCACGGCTTGCTTTTTTGCAACAAAACGCTCGCTGTGCCAGAGTTTAGGCCATGGCGATTCTCTCTATCCACAACGATAATCCACTGATCGACGGCCGCCAGTCGCAAAGGGCGCTGATGGTGCGTCGCGGAATCCAGCGATTCCTTTATGATATGCGCCACGCCGTGCTGCCGGAGCTGACACTGGCAAGTGGTCGGCGGGCCGATCTGATCACGATTTCCCCCAAGGGCGAGATCTGGATCATCGAAATCAAGACCTCGATCGAGGACTTCAAGGTGGACCGCAAATGGCCGGATTATCGACTGCATTGCGACCGCCTGTTCTTTGCGACCCACAGCGGTGTGCCGCTGGAGATTTTTCCGGAAGAATGCGGCCTGTTCGTTTCTGACGGTTACGACGCGGAAATGATTCGCGAGGCGCCGGAGCATCGTGTTTCCGCTGCGACGCGCAAGAGTGTGACGTCCAGTTTCGCCCGGGTTTCTGCCCAGCGATTGATGCTCGCCGAATGGACGACGGATCGCAGCGATGATCCGGCGATGAAAGACATCATCTCCGGCGCCCGCGATACATTCAAATAGGGAAGCCTATTTCGGCGCCCGCTTGGCAAGAATGCGCTGGAGCGTGCGACGATGCATGTTGAGCCGCCGCGCGGTCTCGGACACGTTGCGCTCGCACATTTCATAAACGCGCTGGATATGCTCCCAGCGGACGCGATCGGCCGACATCGGATTTTCCGGAAGCTCGGCCCGCTCACCGCTCTTCTGCACCAGGGCGGAAAAGATCTCATCCGCATCGGCGGGCTTCGCAAGATAATCGATCGCGCCGAGCTTCACCGCGTTGACTGCGGTTGCGATATTGCCATAGCCGGTGAGCATGATGATGCGGGTGTCGTCGCGTCGCGCCCGGATTGCTTCGATCACGTCGAGCCCGCTACCGTCGCCAAGTCTCAGATCGATGACGGCATGTTTCGGTGGCTTGGTCTTGGCGCGCGCAATGCCTTCGGCGACCGATTCGGCGATTTCGACAACAAACCCGCGCGTCTCCATGGCTCTCGCCAGACGACGCAGAAAAGGACCATCGTCATCGACGATCAGCAGCGAAGGATCGGGTCCGATCGATGCGGTGTCGTTGCTGTCGATAACCGGTTCGGTGATCTTTTCCGTCATCTTCGCTGTTTCCTCGGCGAATTCTCGTTCTCTGTCATATAATGCGGCTTTATTCCCGCTTCAAAGCAAGCGGTAAAGTCAATTCGGCGTCTTTGTATCCATCAATCCACGCGGCCATTCGACACGCACCCGGGCGCCCGGCTTTTCCGATCCGCCATTCTCGAAGGAAAGCTTTGCGCCGGAACGCTCCAGAAGCGTCTTTGCAATAAAGAGGCCAAGACCCAGGCCGCCGGCACTATCCTGCCTCTGACGCTGCGTCACATAGGGTTCGCCGATCCGGCTCAATATGTCCGGCGCGTAACCATCCCCGTCATCCTCGATAACGACACTGACGACGTCGGGCGTGTGGGCCACGGTAACGGTGACTTCCTTCTTGGCGTAGTCGACAGCATTCTCCAGGAGGTTGCCGAGACCATACAGAATGCCGGCATTGCGGTTCCCGACCGGTTCATGGGCACGGTCACCAATTTCAACGAGGTTGATTTGAATGCCGAACTCGCGGTGCGGCGCCATGACCTCCTCGATCAATGACGACAGCGGCAGCCGTCGCATATGCGCTTCATCCTCGGAAGAGAGGGTCGTCAGTCGCCGGAGAATATCGCGGCATCGTTCGCTCTGGCTGCGCAGGAGATGCACATCCTCGCCGAAGCGCGGATCATCCCCAAGCTCGCGCTCCATTTCCTTGGCAACTACCGTGATCGTGGCCAGGGGCGTGCCGAGCTCGTGGGCTGCTGCCGCAGCAAGTCCATCAAGCTGCGACAGATGTTTCTCCCGTTGAAGCACGAGCTCCGTTGCCGCCAAGGCATCCGAAAGCTGGCTCGCTTCGAGGGAAACGCGATAGGTATAGAAGGCGGCAAAGGCGGTGGTCGAAACGATCGCGAACCAGAAGCCTGCCGTCAGCAGCGACGGAACCCTCAGGACGACGCCCGGATACCAGGGAAGCGGGAAGGGCGTGAAGGCAAGCGCCGTAATTCCGAGAACGGCCATGCAGGCGAGTGCGATGCTCTGTGCCTTGGGCTGCGAGGCCGAGGAGATGATGACCGGAACGCAGACCAATGGTGCGAAGGGATTTGAAAGACCCCCGGTCATGAAAAGCAGCGCGGTCAGCTGAGCAAGATCGAGGCCGAGCAGCGCAAAGGCGGCCAGTGGCTGCAGCCGGTGCGCTGCCGGATAGCGCACGGTGAGATAGGCGTTGACCCAGGCGAGAAAGGCAATCAGCCCGCAGCACGCGGTGAGCGGCAAGGGAAACCGAAGCCAGAAAGCAATAATGAGCACCGTGATCGTCTGTCCGCCGACGGCAAGCCAGCGCAGGCGGACGATCGTCTGGAGCCGCAAGGTGCGGATCGTCGTCACTTCGTAGGGGTGGTGGGCCGGCATTGCCATGAAGGGATCCTTACGCTTGTCTCAGATGCCGCGCGGTTTCGCGCGGGTTGTCGGGGTGGCATTGGCCGGATCCTCCGGCCACGGATGCTTGGGATAACGCCCGCGCATGTCCGAACGCACGTCCTTCCAGGAGCCGGACCAGAAACCCGGCAGATCACGCGTCGTCTGTATTGGCTTATGCCCCGGCGATATCAGCTCGAGAACCAGCGGCAAACGTCCCCCTCCGATGGCGGGATGATTTTTCAAGCCGAACAGCTCCTGAACCCGAATGGAAAGAAGCGGTTCGTCTCCATCGTAGTGGATCGGATGGCGCTGACCAGTCGGCGCTTCGAAATGGGTAGGCGCCAGTTTTGGCAGATCGCGAACAACGTCATGCGGAACAAGCGAAAGCAACCCTTCCGATAGTGAGCCGGACTTAATATCGTCGATCCCGCGGGTTTCCTCGTGGAATGGGACAAACCACAGATCCAGCGTGTTAAGCAGCCCATCATCCGACATATCCGGCCAGGGCTCGCCAATCGTGCGGTTGAGAAAACCGATCCGGTCCCGCAATTGTGCGGCTTCTTTGGAAAAGGGCAGCGCCGCAAGACCAAGCTGGCGGATGCCTTCTGCAAGCGCCCTTGCGTTGCGAAGGTCTTTCGGGCGGGCAATCGGAGCCTCTTCAAGAAGTATGGCTCCCAACCGCGTGACGCGGCGCGCGCGCACCTGGCGGCTTTGCCGGTCGAAGAAGGTCTGGTCCTCGCGGATAATGGCGTCCGGCATATGGGCCTCGACGTCCGCCCGGCTGATCTCGGCCGCGGCCAGAATACGCTGGCCGCCGGCGCGACCCGTCAGATCGGCGATAACCAGCATGCTCGCTCCTGCCAGCCGCTCCGTCTC
>NZ_JAUSVF010000001.1:4115000-4252500 GCF_030814475.1 Pararhizobium capsulatum DSM 1112
CATCGAAAAGATGGTGATTGGCCCTGCCTATTCGACGCGGCCTTTCTTCGACGACAACGCCCAATCCGTTCTCGGCTCGTCGCTGCGCGATACCGCCAAGCTTTCAGTCGCTGACTGGTTGAAGACCGATGGTGCCAAGCTTGTCGGCCAGGAAGCCGTTACACTCTCCACAACACCCGCCTGGATCAACGGACGGCTAACCCCGCGACCGATGAGCTTGCGCGTCTACGTCGCCCGCACGCGCGACGGCTGGCAAGTCATGCCCGGCGGCTTTGCCCGCATCGGCAGCGGCGCAGATGCGGCCGCCATCGCCATGCAGGCTGGCGGTTCGGCTGCCGATGTGTGGATCGTCAGCGACAAGCCGGTAGAACGTACGACGCTGTTGCCGCCGGAGGAAAACTTCATCCGCACCATGCCCGGAAGCTTGCCGAGCCGGGCGGCCGACAACCTTTTCTGGCTCGGCCGCTACATCGAGCGGGCGGAAGGGGCGCTGCGCATCCTGCGTGCCTGGAATGGCCGCTTTGCCGAGACGGCAGACAGCGGCATGCCGCTGCTCAAGGATATCTCGACCTATCTCGCGGCCCTCGACATCGACACCAAGCAAGCGGTTCCCGACAGCCTGGTCGCCAATATCAACAGCGCGCTCTTCAGCGCCAGCAACATTCGCGACCGCTTCTCTGCCGATGGCTGGCTGGCACTCAATGACCTCGCCAAGACAGCGCGCAAGTTCCAGGCAACGGTGGAAGTCGGCGATGACGCGACCCACGCGATGACCGTTCTGCTGCGCAAGCTCGCAGGCTTTGCCGGTCTCGTGCACGAAAACATGTATCGCTTCACCGGCTGGCGGTTCCTGTCGATCGGCCGCTATCTGGAACGCGGATTGCACATGACCCGGCTTCTCGGCCACATGTCAGGCGAAGACGCGCCGGACGGAGCCTATGACATGTTGCTCGAAATCGGCGACAGCGTCATGACCCATCGTCGACGCTACAACGTCAACACTGCGTCCCTCACCGTGACGGACCTTTTGGCGCTCGATCCGCTCAATCCGCGCTCGGTGCTCTACCAGTTGAACGAGATCAAGACGGAAGTCGAGCAACTGCCCAATGCCTACGGTAACGGCCAGATGTCGTCCTTCTACCGCGAGGCTATGCGCCTGCATGCGGGGCTTGCCGTGATGACGGCGGACGGGATGAATGGGACGGTTTACAAGAAGCTGGAACAGGAGCTCGAACGCTTTTCCGATATTCTTGCCCGGACGTATCTCGGCTGAGCCTTACGTTTCCGGCACGATTCCGCTTGTCGAGGGAATCGGATAGGTTCGCCGCACACAGGTCACCCAGGACATTCATGCTCTACGACATCAACCTCACGATCACGTACACCTACGAGGTTCCAGCTTCCGGCGGCCGCCACGTCGTCCGCGTTCTCCCCCTTTCGTTGCCCAATCGTCAGCGGCTCGTGGCGGGAACCGTGAGCTTCAAACCGGCTCCTGAGGAACGCAGCGACAGCGTCGATTTCTTTGCCAATCCGGCAACCTCGATCGTCTTTCGATCCGCCCACGACAAGCTGGTGATCCGCATGCAGGCACGCGTGCAGCTTGACATCCAGCCACTTACCGCCGATTTTTCACCACCGCTTTCGGATTTTCCCGCCGAGATCGCCAATATCTGGTCGACCGCACCGGACTCCCCCCACCACTTTCTCGGTCAAAGCCCCCTGCTTCCCGAGGATCCCTTGATCGCCGCATATACGCTTTCCATCGTCAAACCCGGCATGACCATCCGCCAGATTGCCACCGCAATCTGCGAGCGCATCCATCGCGATTTCACCTATGACCCGAAGGCGACGACGGTCGAGACCCCGCCTCGCGAGGCCTTCAAGCTGAAGCGCGGCGTGTGCCAGGACTTTACCCACGTGATGATCACGGCGCTGCGAAGCCTCGGCATTCCCGCCGGTTACGTCAGCGGTTTCCTGCGCACCATCCCGCCGCCCGGCAAGGAGCGGCTTGAAGGGGCGGATGCGATGCACGCATGGGTCCGTTTCTGGTGCGGGCGCGCGGAAGGGTGGATGGAACTCGACCCGACCAATAATATTTTTGCAGGCGCGGACCATATCGTCGTCGGCCACGGACGTGACTATAGCGACGTCGCACCGGTCATCGGTGTGCTGAAAAGCTACGGATCCCATGAGACGGAGCAGGCCGTCGACGTGCTGCCGCTCGGCTGATCCAGAATGGTAGGATGCGCCGTCTCCTTTTCGCACAGGCGAGTGCGGCGAGGGTCCATACTTTCCGAGTATTGCAGGCTATTGCATAAAATTTGAGCGAAATCGCAAACGAGGTCGAAAGTTTCGGCTGCTAATTTACGCCCATCGGCAATGAATTCCGTGGGTGAACATGATGTTGAAGCAACCAAAAATCAGGATTTCCGGCGCGCGACTGTTGAGCGACCGAAAGGGCAATTTTGGTATTATGGCTGCGATTGCGCTGCCGGTTATCCTTGCAACAGGTGGCGTCGCCATCGACGCGACCAACCTCATCATGGCCAAGAACCACCTGCAGGACGCGACGGACTCTGCGGCTCTGGCCGCCTCGTCCGCGCTCGTCAACCAGAACATCTCGATTGCAGACGCCAAGCTGCTGGCCGCCAACTACCTGAAGGCCCAGATGTATAACTGGAATTCTTCCGGAACAACGGACAAAGAGGCAAAAGAACTAGCCCAGGAGTTTGCGTCAAATACGGCGGTTGACATCAAGGAAGTTGCCGGGCTCGGCAACAACAAGAATTTCTATGTCGACGTCTCGACCAAATTCGATGTCGCGCTCAATCCGCTCACGCAGATCATCGGCCAGAAAACGGCATCCGTCAGTTCGCGCAGCAAATCCGAGGCTTCGACCGAAGCCAAAAACGCGCTTTCGATGTATCTGGTGCTCGATCAGTCCGGGTCGATGGGAGAAAATACCGCGACGGTCAACCCGGACGCCCCGACCAAGCAGGAAAGTTATACCTGCGGCAAGAAGACTTGCGTTCGCACCGTGGATAATTACCTGACAAAGATTGCAGCGCTGAAGCTTGCGACTGCAAATCTGCTGACGCAGCTCAAGAACGCAGACACCACATCATCACTGGTTCGCACCGGTGCCGTGTCCTACAGCTCGAAGATGATGACGCCCACCGCGCTTGCCTGGGGTGTGACCGGCGTCCAGACCTATGTCAATGCGCTGCCGGCCAGCGGCAGCACGGATTCGAGCGCTGCTTTCGCCAAGGCCTATACGGATGTCTCAGCCTCTACTGAGAACACTGCACACAAGAACAAGAACGGCCAGGTCCCGACCAAATACATCGTCTTCATGACAGACGGCGACAACAATTACTACAACAACAAATCCACCAGCACCTCGGGTGACCAGTCGGATACTGCGACCCGGAAATCCTGCGACGATGCCCGCAAGGCCGGCATTCAGGTCTATACGATCGCGTTCATGGCGCCCACCCGCGGCCAGACACTGCTGAAGTATTGCGCAACGTCGACGGACCATTATTTCGCTGCGGAAAATGCCAACGAGCTGTCCGATGCATTTAAATACATCGGTGAAAAGGCGTCCAACATGATGGTCCGCCTGACCCAGTAACGGCCTACTTGCAACGCCTCTCGAAACCGCTCCGGATCACCGGGGCGGTTTTTCATTGTCGGCGTATTCCGGGCGATAGCTATTCACACCGCCTTCGAAAGCGCACGCGCCGGAAATTTCATCCCCTTGAAAACATTTATTGCAAGCGCTTCGCATCGGTGCATAAATTGCTCATATGCTCCGTTGGCGTTCGCCTCCGGTTTCCCGACAGGCAAAAGAAGGAACGATCTTTTCATGGTGAACCGTCAGTCGAATGAGGCGATCCCAAGCGCCGCACCGCGAGCGTCGAGTTCAAGCGTACTGGCACAGGAAATCATCGAGCGTCTGACCTATCGTATCGGCAAGGATCCGAAGGTCGCAAAACCGCACGACTGGCTGACCGCTGCAATTCTCGTGGTACGCGACCGCATCACCGACAACTGGATGGAATCCACCCGGCAGGTTTATGCGACCAACGCCAAGCGCGTTTATTATCTATCGCTTGAATTCCTCATCGGCCGTCTGATGCGCGATGCGGTCACCAATATCGGTCTGATGGACGAATTGCGCGAGGCGCTTGCATCCTTCGGCGTCGATATCAACATCATCGCCGGCCTCGAACCGGACGCCGCCCTCGGCAATGGCGGTCTTGGCCGTCTCGCAGCCTGCTTCATGGAATCCATGGCGACCGTCGATATCCCGGCTTACGGCTACGGTATTCGCTATGTCCATGGCCTCTTCCGTCAGCAGATGGCGGATGGCTGGCAGGTGGAGCTGCCGGAAACCTGGCTCGCCCACGGCAATCCATGGGAGTTCGAACGCCGCGAGAGCTCCTACGAAATCGGCTTCGGTGGCTCGGTCGAAACCGTCAACATCGACGAAGAGATCACCCGTTACGTCTGGAAGCCGGCCGATCGTGTCATCGCCACTGCCTGCGATACGCCGGTCGTCGGCTGGCGCGGCAAGCGGACCAATACGCTGCGGCTCTGGACAGCGCATCCGATCGACCCGATCCTGCTCGACGCCTTCAATGCCGGCGACCATATCGGCGCGCTACGCGAAAGCAACAAGGCGGAAAGCCTCGCCCGCGTGCTTTATCCGGCCGACGCCACGCCTGCCGGCCAGGAACTGCGCCTGCGCCAGGAGTTCTTCTTCTCGTCCGCCTCGCTCCAGGACATTCTGCGGCGCCACCTGCAGCAATATCCCGATTTCACATCGCTGCCCGACAAGGTGGCGATCCAGCTGAATGATACGCACCCCGCGGTCTCGGTGTCCGAGCTCATCCGGCTTCTGATGGATATTCACGGGCTCGATTTCGAAACAGCCTGGGATATCACCCGCCACACATTCGCCTATACCAACCACACGCTTCTGCCGGAAGCTCTGGAAACCTGGCCGGTGCCGCTGTTTGAGCGGCTTCTGCCGCGCCACATGCAGATCGTCTATGCGATCAACGCCAAGATCCTGCGGGAAGCCCGCAAGGAAAAGGGCCTGAGCGACGCGGAAGTCCGCAGCATTTCGCTGATCGACGAAAGCGGCGAACGGCGCGTGCGCATGGGCAACCTCGCCTTCGTCGGCTCCCATTCGGTCAACGGCGTCTCGGCCCTTCACACGGAACTGATGAAGGAGACCGTTTTTGCCGATCTCCACAAGCTTTATCCAGCGCGCATCAACAACAAGACCAACGGCATTACGCCCCGTCGTTGGCTGATGCAGTGCAACCCTGATCTGTTCGGCCTGATCCGCGAATCCATTGGCGACGAGTTCATGGACAATGCGGAGGCTCTGCAGGCTCTCGACGCCTTTGCCGACAAGAAGGACTTCCAGGAAAAATTCGCTGCAATCAAACGCAGCAACAAGGTCAAACTGGCGCAGCTTGTGCAATCACGGATGGGCGTCCGTCTTGATCCGTCGGCAATGTTCGACATCCAGATCAAGCGCATCCACGAATACAAACGCCAGCTTCTGAACATCGTCGAAGCGGTGGCGCTTTACGATCAGATCCGTTCGCACCCCGAGCTGGATTGGGTTCCCCGCGTAAAACTCTTCGCGGGCAAGGCGGCGCCGAGCTATCACAACGCCAAGCTGATCGTCAAGCTCGCCAACGACGTCGCCAAGGTGATCAACAACGACCCATCCGTGCGTGGTTTGCTGAAGGTTGTATTCGTTCCGAACTACAACGTCTCGCTTGCCGAAATCATTGTGCCGGCCGCCGACCTCTCAGAACAAATTTCGACTGCCGGCATGGAAGCTTCGGGAACCGGGAACATGAAGTTCGCGTTAAACGGAGCGCTGACCATCGGCACGCTGGACGGCGCCAATGTCGAGATGCGTGACTGGGTGGGGGAAGAGAACATCAAGATCTTCGGAATGACCGCTGAGGAAGTCGCCAAGGTTCGCGCGGAAGGTCATAATCCCCGCGCCATCATCGAGCAGTCCAGCGAACTTTCGCAGGCGCTGCAGGCGATAGCTTCCGGCGTATTCTCTCCGGACGACCGCAATCGCTTTGCCGGCCTCATCGACGGCCTCTACAATCACGACTGGTTCATGGTCGCAGCCGATTTCGATGCCTATTCCAAGGCACAGCGCGAGATCGACACGATCTGGACGGATACTGGAAGCTGGTATTCCAAGACGATCCGCAACACTGCCCGGATGGGCTGGTTCTCATCCGATCGCACCATCCGGCAATATGCCGGGGAAATCTGGAGAGCTGGATGACTTCCGCACAGAAAGACGCCATGCAGCGCAAACCGGCTGCGGAGGAGATGGCGGCTCTTCTGGCGGGAACCCACGGCGATCCCTTCGCGGTTCTCGGTGTTCATGCCAGCGGCAAGGAATTCATCGTTCGGTGCGTTGTTCCGGGCGCCGAAAGCGTTACGGCCGAGACATTGGCCGGCAAGGAAATCGGCACACTGGAGCGGCTCGACGATGGCGGCTTTTTCCAGGGAACGATTGCCCTGCGCAAGCAGCAGCCCGTGCGTTACCGTGCACGCAATGACGGCGGCGAATGGATCGTCATCGATCCATACAGTTTCGGCCCCGTCCTCGGACCGATGGACGACTACTACATTCGCCAGGGCTCGCATCTCAGGCTGTTTGACAAGATGGGTGCCCATCCGCTAAGCCACGAGGGCGCGGACGGCTTTCATTTCGCGGTATGGGCCCCCAACGCCCAGCGCGTTTCCGTGGTCGGAGATTTCAATGGCTGGGATGGCCGACGCCATGTCATGCGGCTTCGCCGCGATACCGGCATCTGGGAAATCTTCCTGCCCGGCATAGAGCAGGGCGCCATCTATAAATACGAAATCATCGGCAAGAATGGCGAGCTTCTGCCGCTGAAAGCCGATCCCTTCGCCCGCCGTTCGGAGCTTCGACCGAAAAACGCCTCGATGACTGCGGCGGAAATCGACCAGCTATGGGAAGACGAAGCCCATCGCGCGCACTGGGCAAGCACTGACGCCCGCCGGCAACCAATCTCGATCTACGAGGTTCATGCCGCCTCGTGGCAGAAGAGCGATAACGGCGAGATGCTGAGCTGGGACGAGCTCGCCTCGCGGCTCATCCCTTACTGCGTCGACATGGGCTTCACCCATATCGAGTTTCTACCGATATCGGAGTATCCCTTCGATCCGTCCTGGGGCTACCAGACGACCGGGCTCTATGCTCCGACAGCCCGCTTCGGCGAGCCGGAAGGCTTTGCGCGTTTCGTCAATGGCGCCCACAAGGTCGGCATCGGCGTCATCCTCGACTGGGTTCCGGCGCATTTTCCGACCGATGCCCACGGGCTGCGCTGGTTCGATGGCACGGCACTTTATGAGCATGAGGATCCGCGGCAGGGATTTCATCCGGACTGGAACACGGCGATCTATAATTTCGGCCGCGCCGAGGTATTTTCCTATCTCATCAACAACGCGCTCTACTGGGCCGAGAAATTCCATCTCGACGGCCTGCGCGTCGATGCCGTCGCCTCCATGCTCTATCTCGACTATTCGCGAAAGCATGGCGAATGGGTGCCGAACGAGTATGGCGGCAACGAAAACCTTGATGCTGTACGTTTTCTGCAGGCGATGAACCGCGAGGTCTATGGCAGCCATCCCGGCATTCTGACGATCGCCGAGGAATCCACCTCCTGGCCGAAGGTTTCGGCTCCGGTGCACGAAGGCGGCCTCGGCTTCGGCTTCAAGTGGAACATGGGCTTCATGCACGACACCCTCCAGTATTTTTCGCGCGAACCCATTCACCGCAAGCACCATCACAACGACCTGACCTTCGGTCTGCTCTATGCCTTCAGCGAAAATTTCGTGCTGCCGCTATCCCACGATGAAGTGGTGCACGGTAAAGGCTCGCTGATCGCCAAGATGGCCGGTGACGACTGGCAGAAATTCGCCAACCTGCGGGCCTATTACAGCTTCATGTGGGCCTATCCCGGCAAGAAGCTGTTGTTCATGGGGCAGGAATTTGCCCAGTGGCAGGAATGGTCGGAAGATCGCGCGCTCGACTGGAACCTGCTCGAATATCCGATGCATGAGGGTATTCGCCGGCTGATCCGCGACCTGAACGGAACCTATCGCAACAAGGCGGCCTTGCACGCCCGCGATTGCGAAGGCGACGGCTTCGAGTGGCTGATTGCCGACGATCGCGACAACTCGGTTTATGCCTGGCTGCGCAAGGCACCCGGCGAGAAGCTGATCGCGGTTGTCAGCAACTTCACCCCGGTCTATCGCGAAAACTACAACGTTCCGCTTCCCGTCGAGGGACGCTGGAAGGAAATCTTGAACAGCGACGCCGAAATCTATGGCGGGTCAGGTAAAGGCAATGGAGGCGCCGTCAAGGCGATCAAGCGCGGTTCGGGTGCCATATCGGCCTCGATCACCTTGCCGCCGCTAGCAACATTGATACTCGAGCAGGACTGATAGCCCGGTCACGCCAAGGCTGGGTATGAAGACACAATAATAGGGTAACATCCGGCACCAACCGGACTTTGCCCAGGAAGAATTTTCGGGAGGAAACCAATGGAAAAAAGATCGCAGCCCCTTGCCCGTGATGCCATGGCTTATGTTCTTGCCGGCGGTCGGGGAAGCCGCCTGAAGGAACTGACCGACCGACGCGCAAAGCCCGCCGTTTATTTCGGCGGCAAGGCGCGCATCATCGACTTTGCCCTTTCCAATGCACTCAATTCCGGTATCCGCCGCATCGGGGTCGCGACGCAGTACAAGGCGCACTCGCTGATCCGCCACCTGCAGCGGGGCTGGAACTTCCTGCGCCCCGAGCGAAATGAGAGCTTCGACGTCCTGCCGGCCAGCCAGCGCGTTTCCGAAACGCAGTGGTACGAAGGCACGGCCGACGCCGTCTACCAGAACATCGACATCATCGAGGATCATGGCGTCGAATATATGGTCATCCTTGCCGGCGACCATATCTACAAGATGGACTACGAATTGATGCTGCAGCAGCACGTCGATTCCGGTGCCGACGTGACCATCGGCTGCCTTGAAGTGCCGCGCATGGAAGCGACCGGCTTCGGCGTCATGCATGTCGACGAAAAAGACCAGATCATCGCCTTTGTCGAGAAGCCGGCGGACCCGCCGGGGATTCCCGGCAATCCGACGATGGCGCTCGCCTCGATGGGCATCTATGTTTTCCACACCAAGTTCCTGATGGATCTTCTGCGCCGCGATGCCGCCGATCCGGCCTCCAGCCGCGACTTCGGCAAGGATATCATTCCCTACATCGTCCAGAACGGCAAAGCCGTCGCCCATCGGTTCAGCGAGTCCTGCGTGCGCTCGGATTTCGAGCGCGAGGCCTACTGGCGCGATGTCGGCACGATCGACGCCTACTGGCAGGCCAACATTGACCTGACCCACGTCACGCCGGAACTCGACATCTACGACAGCACCTGGCCGATCTGGACTTTCGCGGAAATCAAGCCGCCAGCTAAATTCGTCCATGATGACGAAAACCGCCGCGGGTCTGCAACGTCCTCGCTGGTTTCGGGCGATTGCATCATTTCGGGTGCTTCGCTGAACCGCAGTATGTTGTTTACGGGCGTTCGCGTGAACTCCTTCTCGCGGCTCGAAAACGCGGTCATCCTGCCGAATGTTCGCATCGGCCGCCATGCTCAGCTAAACAACGTGGTGATTGACGCGCGCGTCGTCATTCCGGAAGGCCTGGTGGTCGGTGATGATCCCGAATTCGACGCCAAGCGTTTCCGTCGCTCCGAAAACGGTATCTGCCTGATTACCCAGGCGATGATCGACAAGCTGGGCATGTAGCAATGCAGGTCCTTTCGGTTGCCTCGGAGGTCTTTCCGCTCGTCAAGACGGGTGGCCTTGCCGATGTGGCGGGCGCCCTGCCGGGCGCCCTAATGCCGCTCGGCGTCAGGATGCGCACGCTGATGCCGGGTTATCCAGCAGTCATGCGCACGATCAAGACTCATGAGGTCGTCGGAGGATTTCCCAATCTCTTCGGTGCTCCCGCCTCCGTCCTCGCCGTCGATCACGAGGGGTTGGATCTTCTCGTGCTTGATGCTCCGCATCTCTTCGAGCGTGACGGCGGGCCATATGTCGACCGCGCCGGCCGCGACTATCCCGACAATTTTCGCCGCTTCGCCGGGCTATCGCTGGCTGCAGCGGAAATCGCCGGCGGCATTCTGCCCAGCTGGACACCGGACCTTGTCCACGTGCATGACTGGCAGGCGGCGCTGACCCCGGTCTACATGCAATTCGGCCCCGCCCACCTGATGCCATCGGTGCTGACCATCCATAATATCGCCTTTCAGGGACGGTTCGGCCCGGATGTCTTTCCGGAGCTTGCGTTGCCCGCGCAGGCCTTTTCCGTCGATTACGTGGAATACTACGGCGATGTCGGCTTCCTGAAGGGTGGGCTGCAAACGGCGACCGCCATCACCACGGTCAGTCCTTCCTATGCACAGGAAATCCTGACCCCGGAATTCGGCATGGGCTTCGAAGGCCTGCTTGCTGCGCGACTTTCTTCTGTCTCGGGCATCGTCAACGGCATCGACACGGGCGTCTGGAACCCGCAAACCGACGCCAATCTCAAGACGGCCTATGGTGCGTCGAGCATCAAGAAGCGTGAAGCCAACAAGCAGGCTCTGGCCGCCCGTTTCAGCTTCGACCTCACCCCGGGGCCGATCTTCTGCGTCGTCAGCCGCCTGACATCGCAGAAGGGCATGGATGTGCTCGCCGAGGTGGTCGATGATATCGTCGAGAACGGTGGCAAGCTCGCAATTCTTGGCTCCGGCGATCCGGCGCTCGAAGCCGCCTTCCTCTTGGCAGCTGCCCGTCATCCCGGCAGGGTCGGCATCGTCATCGGCTATGACGAGCCGCTCTCGCACCTGATGCAGGCCGGTGCCGATGCGATCCTTATCCCGTCCCGCTTCGAGCCCTGCGGCCTCACCCAGCTTTACGGCCTGCGCTATGGTTGTGTGCCCGTCGTGGCACGCACAGGCGGACTGGCGGACACCATAATCGACGCCAATGAGGCAGCCCTCGCCGCCGGTGTCGCGACCGGTTTCCAGTTCTCCCCCGTGACTGCGGATGGACTGCGCCAGGCGCTGCGACGCGTTTTCACTCTCTACAATGACCTAAAGGCCTGGAACCGTATGCAGGTTCAGGGCATGAAATCCGATGTTTCCTGGGATCTGAGTGCCGGCCGCTACGCCGCGCTCTATTCAAGGCTTCTTGCGAAAGGCTGACACCATGACCAAAACCGTGACCACGACACCTTACAACGACCAGAAACCCGGCACGTCCGGCCTGCGCAAGAAGGTGCCGGTCTTCCAGCAGAAGAACTATGCTGAGAACTTCATCCAGTCGATCTTCGACAGCCTCGACGGTTTCAACGGCGAAACGCTCGTCATCGGTGGCGACGGCCGCTACTACAACCGCGAAGTCATCCAGATCGCCATCAAGATGGCCGCCGCCAATGGCTTCGGCCGTGTGCTCGTTGGTCGCGGCGGTATCCTGTCGACGCCTGCGGCCTCCAATGTCATCCGCAAATACAAGGCCTTCGGCGGCATCGTGCTCTCTGCCAGCCACAATCCCGGTGGCCCGACGGAAGATTTCGGAATCAAATACAATATCGGCAACGGCGGCCCGGCGCCGGAAAAGGTGACCGACGCGATCTATGCACGGACCAAGACCATCGACAGCTACAAGATAGCTGATGTCGCCGACATCAATCTTGACAGCGAAGGCAGCCAGGACGTCGAGGGCATGGAAGTCGTCGTCATCGATCCCGTCGCCGATTATGCCGAACTGATGGAACAGCTTTTCGACTTCGGTGCGATCCGCCGCCTTCTGTCGAGCGGCTTCCGCATTGTCTTCGATGCCATGAGCGCCGTCACCGGCCCCTATGCCAAGGAAATCCTCGAGAACCGTCTCGGTGCCGCCAAGGGCTCGGTGCTCAATTTCATTCCGCTGCCGGATTTCGGCGGCCACCATCCCGATCCGAACCTCGTTCACGCCCGTGCCCTCTATGAAGAGATGATGGGCGACAACGCGCCCGATTTCGGCGCCGCCTCCGACGGCGACGGCGACCGCAACCTGATCATCGGCAAGGGCATCTTCGTCACGCCTTCCGACAGCCTTGCCATGCTTGCTGCCAATGCCCAGCTTGCACCCGGCTACTCCAAGGGCCTCGCCGGCATCGCCCGTTCGATGCCAACATCGGCGGCTGCCGATCGCGTCGCGGAAAAGCTCGGCATCGGCATCTACGAGACCCCGACCGGCTGGAAATTCTTTGGCAACCTGATGGATGCCGGTCTTGTTACCATCTGCGGTGAGGAAAGTGCGGGCACCGGCTCCAACCACGTGCGGGAAAAGGATGGTCTATGGGCGGTCCTGCTCTGGCTCAACATTCTCGCTGTGCGCCAGGACAGCGTGCAGGAGATTGCCCGCCAGCATTGGATGATCTACGGCCGCAACTACTATTCCCGCCATGACTATGAAGAAGTCGATTCAGCGGCCGCCAACGGGCTTGTGGACGCGCTACGTGCCCAGCTTTCCACCCTGCCCGGCAAAAACTTCGGCGCGCTCAAGGTCGCAACGGCGGACGACTTCTCCTACAACGATCCGGTCGACAAGTCGGTCAGCAACAACCAGGGCATCCGCATCCTGTTCGAGGGCGGCTCGCGCGTCGTCTTCCGCCTCTCCGGCACCGGCACATCGGGTGCAACACTGCGCGTTTATATCGAGCGCTACGAACCCGATTCCAGCCGTCACGATATCGACACGCAGGAAGCCTTGGCCGATCTGATCGCCGTTGCCGACGAGATTGCCGGCATCAAGGAAAGAACCGGCCGCACGGAACCGAGCGTCATTACCTGAACCGAGTGGTTATAGAATTTAGGGGAACGCGAGAAGGGCGGCATATCCCTCTCCCCGCGAGCGGGGAGAGGGGACGACAGAACGCTTCATAGCGATGGAGTGACTTCGGGAAATGCAAATCCGGCCATAGACGCAATATCCTTCGCCAAGACAGCAGGTAGTTTCATGTCGAACATCACCGCCCCGTCCTCACTCGGCGCCGTCATTGGTGATGACGGCACGACCTTTTCCGTCTTCTCGGCGACGGCCAGCGGCATTGAACTCTGCCTGTTCGATGAAACCGGAGAACAGGAGCTGCGCCGCCTGCCGATGCAGCGCGGCGAGGATAATGTTCATCGACTGACAGTCCCGGATGCCGGTGCCGGCACGCGCTACGGCTACCGCGCCTGGGGCCGTTATGAACCCGACCAAGGCCTCTGGTTCGATCCCGCCAAACTGCTGGTTGATCCCTATGCAATCGAACTTGATCGCCCGTTCCGGCACGACGCTCACCTCATGCATTTCGGCGAGGACACGACCGATCTCGTACCGCGCGCCATCGTCATCGAGCCCTCCCGTCATCAGCCGGAACCTGTACACTTCACGCCCGGCGGCCTTATCTACGAGGTCGCGGCCAAGCCCTTCACCATGCGTCACCCGGACGTGCCGGAAGCTATCTGCGGCACCGTTGCAGCACTCGCGCATCCGGCCATCATCGCCCATCTGAAGCGTATCGGCGTCTCTGCCGTGGAACTCATGCCGATCACAGCCTGGATCGACGAACGCCACCTGCCGTCACTCGGGCTTTCCAACGGCTGGGGCTATAACCCGATCGCCTTCATGGCGCTCGATCCACGCCTTGTTCCCGGCGGTGTCCGGGAATTGCGCGAGACCGTCGATGCCCTGCACGAAGAAGGTATCGGCGTGATCCTCGATCTCGTCTTCAACCATTCCGGCGAAAGCGACCGCTGGGGCACGAACCTGTCGATGCGCGGACTCGATAACCTCACCTACTATCGCCACGCCACGGACCAGCCGGGCAATCTGATCAATGATACCGGCTGCGGCAACACCATTGCCTGCGACAACCCCGTCGTGCGTCGGTTGATCCTCGACAGCCTCCGGCATTTCGTTCTTTCCGCCGGTGTCGATGGTTTCCGCTTCGATCTCGGCTCGATCCTCGGCCGCGACATGGGCGGCTTCAGCCGGGATGCCGCACTGCTACAGGAGATGCTGGCCGATCCTGTCCTCAAGGATCGCGTGCTGATCGCCGAGCCCTGGGATATTGGCCCGGGCGGTTATCAGCTCGGCAATTTCCCACCCCCGTTCCTGGAGTGGAACGACCGCGCCCGCGACGATATCCGCCGTCACTGGCGCGGCGACGAGCACACCGTCGGGGCACTCGCCACGGTGCTTGCCGGCTCCTCCGATATCTTTTCCCGCCATGGCCTGACGAACACCCGCAGCGTCAATTTCATCGCCGCACATGACGGCTTCACGCTGATGGATCTCGTTTCCTATGCCGAGAAGCACAACGAAGCGAATGGTGAGGAGAACCGCGACGGGCACAACGAGAACTATTCGTGGAACAATGGCATTGAGGGCAAGACCAACGATGCCGAAGTTCTTGGCTGGCGAAAGCGGGATGTGAAAGGCCTGCTCTCCACCCTCTTTGCGACCCGCGGTACCGTGATGATGTCAGCCGGCGATGAAGGTGGGCGTAGCCAGGGTGGCAACAACAACGCCTATTGCCAGGACAATGACATTACCTATGTCGACTGGGCGGCGCTGGATGACCGTCTGGTGGAGCACACGGCGGCACTGTCGGCCATCCGCGCCCGGTTCGACGGCTTGCGCGAGCAAGCCTTTTTCATCGGCAATGGCGATGTCGAGTGGCTGCGCTTTGATGGCGAACCAATGTCGGTCGGTGACTGGGAAAGCTCGCAGACCGATACGCTCGTGATGATGATTGCGACCAATGATGCGCTGCAGGAGAGAACTACCCGCCTCGCCATCGCCATCAACCGGTCCCATGCGCCCCACGCCACAAGGTTCGCCGCAAAAGACGACGCAAGCTGGCAGGCGCTGCTTGGAGAAGAAGCGGCAAAGCCGGGGATCACGCCTGCCAGAAGTGTCAGTTTTCACGCCGAAATTTATTGATCTCCCCACAATTACGGCAATTGCGGGAACTCCATCCCGCGGAATATAACAGCCGCAGGGGAGCCTTCATTTCAGGGAAGTTCATGCCGCAGGAAATTTCGCTTTCGGATGTCAAAGGGTTGGTTGGTAAGGAGATTGGAATCTCCGACTGGATTACCGTATCTCAGACAATCATCGACGGTTTTGCCGATGCGACCAACGATCATCAGTTCATCCATACAGACCCGGTGCGCGCGGCGGCGGAAACCCCCTTCGGCGGCACGATCGCCCATGGCTTCCTCTCGCTTTCCCTGCTGTCTGCCATGAATTTCAATTGCCTGCCCAGGGTGCGTGAGCAGACCATGGGCATCAACTATGGCTTCGACAAAGTGCGCTTCATGACACCGGTGAAGAGCGGCGCGCGGGTGCGCGGTCGCTTCACGATGGCCGAAGCCCGCTTCCGCGGCGCCGGCATGATCATGGTCACTTACGATGTGACGGTGGATATCGAAGGTGAACGTAAGCCGGCCCTGACGGCGAATTGGCTGACGATCATACAGTTCGATCCGAAAGATCGGCCTGCGGACGCCTGAGCACCGTCGTCCCCTCGCCCCGCTTGCGGGGAGAAGGAAGATGCGGCGCCTAGCGCGCCGAATCCGGCTTCTCAATGTCCGGAATCTTCCGCGCCTTCGGCCAAAAGCCCCGAAACATAAGGCGCAAACGAGCGCCAGCACTCCACCCGGAATGCATCTTCCGCCGTGCGCATCAGCACGATCTCTGCTTTGCCGAAGACCGTGCGCGAGCAGGCGCCGACCGGGAAGACTGCCAATGACAGGTCCTGCGGGCAGCCGCTGTTGAGCGTCACTTCCGCACCCCGTCCCTTGACGAACAAGGCCGTGTTACGATGGGAGATATCGGTAGCGGAGTGCAGCACGCCGCTCGAAGCGGCCGCGGCCGGAAGGTCGGCCTCGGTCTCGTCGATGATCAGCCATTCATCCGGGCCGAGCCAGAGGGCGTGACGGCTACCAGACGAGGCAGATGTCTTCGGCCGGGTCGTCAGCTGGACGCCGAGGGCGGCCGAAAGTGCTGCAACAGCGTCCGGCTTTGCCCGCAGCGACAGTCGACGTGCCGGAGCGGCAGGCGAGACGGATGCAGAGGCAGAGCCGCCGTGAAAGCCGGAAAGCGCCAATGTGCGCGTTGCGAGATCAGCCATTGAGCCGCACTCCTTCCTTGTCGATGAACACCATCTCGCTTACCTCGACCGCGATGGTGCGGTCGGGCATTGGCACATAAAGCGTCTGGCCGAGGCGCGCCTTGCCACCGGCGACCAGCGCCAGCGCAATCGAGCGCCCGGCGTTTTCCGACCAGTAGGACGAGGTGACGTGACCGAGCATGGTCATCGGCTTCGGCTGGTTCGGATCCGCAACGATCTGCGCGCCTTCTTCCAATACAACCTTCGGGTCCTTCGTCAGGAGCCCGACAAGCTGCTTACGGCCCTCGCGAACGAGATCAGGCCGCTTCAGGCCGCGGATACCGACGAAATCGGTCTTCTTTTTGCCGACGGCCCAGCCGAGACTGGCATCATCGGGGGTGACAGTGCCGTCGGTATCCTGCCCGACGATGATGTAACCCTTTTCGGCGCGCAGGATGTGCATGGCCTCGGTGCCGTAGGCGCAACCGCCAGCCTTGTCGACTTCCGCGCGGATCGCTTCCCAGATGGCTGGGCCGAAATCGGCGGGAACGTTGACTTCGAAGCCCATTTCACCGGTGAACGACATGCGGAACAGCCGGGTTGGCACGCCGCAAATCTTGCCTTCGCGCACGCTCATATGCGGGAAAGCCTCGTTGGAAAGATCGATGCCTTCGACCAGCGGCGCAATGACCTCGCGAGCCTTCGGCCCCTGAACCGCGATGACGGCCCACTGTTCGGTGGCAGAGGTCAGCCAGACATTCAGTTCAGGGAATTCCGTCTGCAGATAGTCTTCCATATGGTTCATGACGCGGGCGGCACCGCCGGTCGTCGTCGTCACATGGAAACGGTCTTCCGCCATGCGGCCGACGACGCCGTCGTCATAAACGAAACCGTCTTCGCGCAGCATGATGCCGTAGCGCGAGCGTCCTGGCTTCAGCGTATCCCAGCTGTTGGTGTAGGTCAGGTTGAGGAAGGTTGCCGCATCCGGGCCGACGACCTCGATCTTGCCGAGCGTCGAGGCATCGAACATGCCGACCGTTTCGCGAACGGTCTTGCACTCACGGTTGACAGCCCGGTGCATGTCTTCGCCAGCACGCGGATAGTACCAGGCGCGCTTCCACTGCCCGACATCCTCGAACACGGCGCCTTCGGCTTCTTCCAAAGCATGCATCGGTGTCTTGCGGGTCGGGTCGAAAAGCTCGCCGCGCGAATGGCTGATCAGCGTGCCGAATGTAACCGGGGTGTACGGCGCGCGAAAAGTGGTGAGGCCCACTTCCGGGATACCGCGTCCGAGCGTTTCCGCTGCAATCGCCAGACCGTGCAGGTTGGAAAGCTTGCCCTGATCGGTCGCCATGCCATTGGTGGTGAAGCGCTTGATATGCTCGATCGAGTGCATGCCTTCGCGCACAGCCAGACGGATGTCCTTGGCGCAGACGTCGTTCTGGAAGTCGATGAAGGCCTTGACCGTCGTGTCTTCGCCGGCACCTTCCGCAGCACCGGACATGCCGCCGGTCCACTGGAAAGCATTCGTCGCCTGCAGCTCGACCTTGCCCGTGGCTTCAAAGCCCGAAGCCTTGGCCATCAGCTCGCCGGCTGCCAGCGCTTCCTCGATGGTGGCCTGCAGATCCGTCGTGCCATTGCAGGCACCGATGGAAAGGCAATCCTGCGCATAGACGCCCGGCAGGAACGAACCGCTCTCGGCATCATAAGCGACCTTGCCGCGCGACTGGGAGAACATATGCACCGAAGGCGTCCAGCCGGCCGAGGTCAACAGCGCGTCGATCGCGATATTGCGCTTGGCGCTCGAACCGTTGCGGGCAACCGACATGCCGGCAACCCGCAGCTTGCCGGAAGTCGAGAGAACGCTATGACCCGTCAGCACCTCGATTCCCAGCGCGCGGGCTTCTGCCAGAACGGCCTCACCCGGCTTTTCGCGGCAATCGACGATGGCGGCAACGGTTACGCCCGCACGCTTCAGGTCGAAGGCCGCTTCATAGGCCGAGTCGTTGGCGGTATAGACGCCAACCTTGCGGCCGACGGCAACGCCGAAGTGGTTGAGGTAGGTGCGCGCCGCGGACGCCTGCATGATGCCGGGACGGTCGTTGTTGGCGAAAACCATGTGGCGCTCGATAGCGCCGGTCGCGATGACGACGCGCTTGGCGCGGACCTGCCACAGCCGCTCGCGCGGCAGGCGGCGATCGGGCTTGGCGACATGATCGGTGACACGCTCGACAAGGCCAACGAAATTCTGGGCGTAGTAACCAAACGCCGTCGTACGCGGCAGCACCGTCACATTCGACATCTTGGCGAGATCAACCGCCGTCTTCTGCGCCCACGTGAAGCCATCGACACCATCGACAGTGACGCTCTTGTCGTAGTGCATCGCGCCACCGACTTCCGGCTGCTCGTCGCAGACGATGACGCGGGCGCCGGTCTTCGCCGCCGCAAGCGCCGCCGAAAGCCCGGCAATACCGCCGCCGATCACCAGCACGTCGCAATGGGCGTAGCGGCTGGAATAGTGATCCGTATCGTCTTCCGTCGGCGCAACGCCAAGACCGGCAGCCGCGCGGATCTGCGGCTCATAAATATGCTTCCAGGCCTGCTTCGGCCACATGAAGGTCTTGTAGTAGAAGCCGGCGGCAAAGAAGGGCGACAGCAGGTTGTTGATCGACCCCACGTCGAAGGAGAGCGACGGATAGCGGTTCTGGGAGATCGTCTTCATGCCGTCGAAGACTTCCTGCACTGTGGCGCGCACATTCGGCTGCTTGCGCGCGGCATCGCGCTCGACGCCGATCAGGCCGTTGGGCTCTTCCGGGCCGGCCGAAACGACGCCACGAGGGCGGTGATACTTGAACGAACGGCCGACAAGATGAACGCCGTTTGCCAGTAGCGCCGAGGCGACGGTGTCACCTTCGAGCGCGCCGTAGCTCTTGCCGTCGAAAGAGAACCGGGCAGTTCTTGCGGGGGTCAGGCGACCAGCGCCGGGAATACGATTTGCGCCGCTCATTTCGCGTCGGACTCCGTAGCTTCATAGGTTTCGACGGGGGCAGTGACTGTTGCAGCAGCGTCAAGATCCGGCTTCGACTGGCCGGCCTCGTAGGTCATTTTGAACTTGTCGCTGACGGTATCGCGTGCCGCGTTGAAAAAGCGGCCACAGCCGTTGATGTGGCGCCAGCGCTCAAAGATCAGCCCTTTCGGGTTATCGCGCAGGAAGAAGAACGCTTCGAACTCTGCATCCGAGATATCAGCGATGTTGGTGGGGCGCGCGATATGGGCGTCACCCGCGCCGCGGAACTCAAGCTCGGAACGCTCTTCCTCGCAATAGGGGCAATAGATCAGCAGCATGGGAAGCTCCCGGCACTTTGAAATTTCGAAGACGGATCAGCCGTCATGATGGAAACGCACATATCAAACCTCGTCAGTGCGCCACGGCAGCCGCAGCCGCCTCGTCGATCAGGCGTCCCGAACGGAAGCGATCGAGTGTCAGGCCGGCAGCAAGCTTATGCGGCTCACCCTTGGCGATGAGATGGGCAAAGAGGTTGGCCGAACCCGGCGTCGCCTTGAAGCCGCCGGTGCCCCAGCCGCAATTGACGAACAGGTTCTGAACTGGGGTCACGCCCTGGATCGCGGAACGATCAGGCGTGTTGTCGGTGATGCCGCCCCATTGGCGCATCATCTTGACGCGGCGGAAGATCGGGAACAGTTCGCAGATCGCATCCAGCGTATGGGTAATGATCTGCAGACCGCCGGTCTGGGAATAGGAATTGTACTGGTCCGTACCCGCACCGATGACAAGTTCGCCCTTGTCGGACTGCGAGATATAGGCATGCACCGTGTTCGACATGACGACGCAGGGGAAGATCGGCTTCATCGGCTCCGAAACGAGCGCCTGCAACGGCACCGAATGCAGCGGCACACGCACATCGGCCATCGCCATGACGACGGAGTTGTGACCGGACGCTGAAACACCAACCTTCTTCGCGCCAATAAAGCCTCTGTTGGTATCGACACCCGTCACTTCGCCGTTGGGCCCGCGACGAATACCCTTCACTTCACAATTCTGAATGATGTGCACGCCGCGGTCTGCGGCCGCACGGGCATAGCCCCAGGCGACGGCATCGTGGCGGGCCGTGCCACCGCGACGCTGAAGGGCCGCACCATTGATCGGATACCGGGCGCCGGCGGAAATATCGAGCGGCGGGCAATAATCCCGCGCCTGCTCGGGCGTCAGCCATTCGTTGTCAATGCCGTAGAGACGGTTGGCATGGATATGCCGCTTGAACACCTGCTGATCATGGACGTTGTGCGACAGCATCATCACGCCGCGCGGCGAATACATGACGTTGTAGTTCAATTCCTGGCTGAGGTTTTCCCAGAGTTTCAGCGAGTGCTCGTAGATGTCCATGCTCTCGTCATAGAGATAGTTGGACCGGATGATCGTGGTGTTACGGCCGGTGTTGCCGCCGCCGAGCCAGCCTTTTTCGAGCACTGCTACATTGGTGATGCCGTGCTCCTTGGCAAGATAATAGGCAGCCCCCAGGCCGTGACCGCCGCCGCCAACGATGATGACGTCATATTCCTTGCGCGGCTCGGGCGATGTCCATTGCGCTTCCCAACCCTTGTGGCCACGCATCGCTTCGCGAGCCACGGCAAAAACCGAATATTTGCGCATCCGCCTCTAAACTCCGTCCGTCCTGGGAATTCTCTGTCGCCGTTAGAAATCGCAAATCGCGGCCGTCTGCAACGGCTGTTTTGCGACGCAATCCGCCGCGTCCTGCGCGTCTTGCGACATCGCCAAGTTCCCGATCGTTTTGCCTGACTGAGGCAGCATCATGCCCCTTCCGCCGCGAAATTGCGAGCAAGTCAGCAATTTTCGGCTCCCGCCCACGTCTGGCGGCTGGACTTTGGCCGGATGATCTGGTATCGGCACCCACCAATTGTACAGCCTCAGGGCTCTGCAAACAGAATTTTGTTGCCTCGTCGACCTGACTTCATGAGGCTCACAACCGAACAAAGGAACGGGATTAACGTGCAGGTACTAGTCCGCGACAATAATGTCGATCAAGCGCTTCGCGCACTCAAGAAGAAGATGCAGCGCGAAGGTATCTTTCGTGAAATGAAGATGCGCGACTATTACGAGAAGCCTTCCCAGAAGCGCGCTCGTGAAAAGGCTGAGGGCGTTCGTCGCATTCGCAAGCTGGCCCGCAAGCGCATGCAGCGCGAAGGCCTCATCGCCGGTCCCCGTCCAGCAGCAGCTGGCGCACGCTAATCTGCACCCTCGACCACTCGAGGCAATACCCGGCGGGGGCGACGTGTCGCCACCGCCTTTTCTGTATCTGACGGGCTCTCCCGTCAAAAGCCCCATTAACCGATCATTCGGCCATGGCGGCGGCGCGCAAGAAGCGCCATAATGTCTTCGGACATGGAGCGCAGCATCGAGGACGATGCTCCCGATTCGCTCTTCACTGGAAGTGCACATGGCTCTCGCGGACTACCGCCCGACACATGTGTAACGAGCATCGCTTAAATGAGGAATCGATCTTGACATCGACTGCCAGGACTGCGGATTTTTCCGGCACTATTTCCTTCACCCCGCGCCGCCTCATGGGCCTTGCCGGTCTTCTGGCCGTGGCTGCGATCGGCCTTTCGGGCTGCCAGTCGGCCGACACTTCCAGCACCATGATGCGCGTTGAGCGCGAGCAGGGCTCCGAGCAGAACATAGCCTCCCTCTCGAACGTCATCGCTGCCAACCCGAGCGACCCGGAAGGCTATAACGTCCGCGGCTCGGCCTATGGCCGCGCCGGCGAATTCCGCCGCGCGCTCGCCGACTTCAACAAGGCGCTGGAGCTCAATCCTCAGTTCTATCAGGCCTACGCCAATCGCGCGTTGGTCGAGCGCAACATGGGCGACCAGGCACAGGCGCAGGCGGACTATAACCGCGCCCTGCAGCTCAATCCGCGCTACGACGTCGCCTATATCGGCCGCGGCAATCTTTATCGCCAGGCAGGCCAGCTCGATGCCGCCTTCGCCGATTTCAACAAGGCGATCGAACTGGATACGACCGATCCCCGCGCCTATCACAACCGCGGCCTGATCTACCAGGCACGCAACCAGCACGGTCAGGCAATCGAGGACTTCTCGACCGCGATCTCGCTCGCACCGAACTCACCCGAGCCGTATAACGGCCGCGGCATTTCCTATGTCGCCCAGAACGACAACGACAATGCCTTTGCGGATTTCAACACCGCCATCAATCTCAACGGCAAGATCGCCGAATCCTGGGCCAATCAGGCGCTGGTCTATGAGCGTCAGGGCCAAAAGGAAAAGGCGAAGCGCTCCTATTCGCACGCGCTGCAGCTCGATCCGAAATACGAGCCGGCACGCGCCGGTCTGAACCGCATCAACGCAGGCGCCTGATCGACGCGCAAATGCCAAGCGTTGACTTGCCCGAGAGCGGCATCCTATCGTCCCGGAGAGTTTTCATTCTCCGGGATTTTTTGTGGCATGGGTTTCAGACAAGTAACGGTCGTCGGCTCCGGCATCATCGGCGCGTCGATCGCATGGCATCTGACCGAAGCAGGCGCCAAGGTCACAGTCATTTCAAATGCGCGCGGCGGCGTGGCGACACCAAGGTCCTTCGCATGGATCAACGCCAGCTGGGGCAACAGCGAAAGCTATTTCCGTTTTCGCATCCGCGCGATGGAGGAATGGAACCGCCTCGCAGCGGCCGTTCCCGCAATCCCGTATTTAGCCTGCGGCGGCCTCTGCTGGGATCTGCCGCCTGAAAAATTGAAGGCCTATGCCGAAGAGCACCGCAGCTGGGGCTACGGCATCCGCGCGGTCAGTCGCGATGAAATCGCCGGACTGGAGCCGCATCTGGCCGGCCTGCCGGATTTTGCGCTGCACGCTGCGAATGAAGGCGCCGCCGATCCCTTGGCCACAGCGGAGGCGTTGATCGCGGATGTCCGTTCCAAGGGCGCCGAAATCCTGACGGGTATCGACGTGCGCTCTCTGATCATGGATGGAAACCGTATTCGCGGACTGGTGACATCTGACGGAGATCACATAGCTGACACCATCGTTGTCGCTGCCGGCGCTGGCACGGCAGCATTGGCTGCAACCGCAGGAATCGACGTCGCGATCGAATCGCCGCCGGGGCTGCTTGTGCATTCCCGGCCAACCGGGAAGGTTCTGAACGGCCTTGTCATCGGTGAGAAGGCGCATATCCGCCAGACAGCGGAAGGCCGGATCGTTGCAGGCAGTGACTTTGGTGGCACCGACCCCGGATCGGATCCGGATAAGGCAGCGGAAGAACTGTTTGCGACCGTGCAGACGATGTTGCCAGACGCGGGCCTCGAACTCGATTTCTATACCGTGGGGCATCGCCCCACGCCGAAGGATGGTTTGCCAATCATCGGGCCGGTGGGGCGTGACGGGCTATATGCCGCCGTCATGCACTCGGGCGTGACGCTGGCACCGCTTGTCGGCCGGCTCGTTGCCGCCGAAGTACTTGGTGAGCCGCAGCCCGAGATGCTGGCGCCTTACAGGCTTTCACGTTTCGGCTGAGAGGGCATCCCGGATCTATCGCACATATGAAAATGCCCGCGACTTCGCGGGCATTTTGCATTGTAGCGGATCGCAATCTCAGTGCGCCATGGCCTTGACGATGTCCTCGGTCATCTTCTTGGCGTCGCCGAGCAGCATCATCGTGCCGTCCTTATAGAACAGCGTGTTGTCGATGCCGGCATAGCCGGAGCCGAGCGAACGCTTGACGAAAAGGCAGGTCTTGGCCTTGTCGACGTCGAGGATCGGCATGCCGTAGATCGGCGAGGTCTTGTCGTCGCGCGCCGCCGGGTTGGTAACGTCGTTGGCCCCAATGACATAGGCGACATCAGCCTGCGCGAATGCCGAGTTGATATCCTCAAGTTCGAAGACCTCGTCATAGGGCACGTTGGCCTCGGCGAGCAGTACGTTCATATGACCCGGCATGCGGCCGGCGACCGGGTGGATCGCATATTTCACCTCGACCCCGTTTGCCTTCAGCCTGTCGGCAAGCTCGCGCACCGCATGCTGCGCCTGGGCGACGGCCATGCCGTAGCCGGGCACGATGATCACCTTCGAGGCGTTCATCATCAGGAAGGCCGCGTCATCGGCCGAGCCCTGTTTTACCGTACGCTGGACGCCATCATCGGCAATGGCGCCATTCTCGGTGCCAAAACCACCAAGGATAACCGAGACGAACGAGCGGTTCATGCCCTTGCACATGATATAGGACAGGATCGCGCCGGAAGAGCCGACCAGAGCGCCGGTGATGATCAACGCGAGATTGCCAAGCGTAAAGCCGATGCCGGCAGCAGCCCAGCCGGAATAGGAGTTCAGCATCGACACCACGACCGGCATGTCGGCGCCACCGATCGGAATGATCAGGAGCACACCGAGCGCCAGCGCCAGGATGACGATCAGCCAGAAATCCATATGGCTTTCAGAGGCAGCCAAGCCGACAATGAAGAACACGATCAACGCCAGAAGCACGGCATTGATGACGTGGCGGAATGGCAGCATGATCGGCTTGCCGGACATGCGCCCGTCGAGCTTCAGGAAGGCGATGATCGAGCCGGTGAAGGTAAGTGCGCCGATCGCGACACCGAGCGCCATTTCCACCAGCGCCTGGGGATGAATCTCGCCGACATCGCCAATGCCGAAGGAGGCTGGCGAATAGAGAGCCGCCGCCGCCACCAGCACGGCGGCAAGGCCGACCAGCGAGTGAAAGCCGGCAACCAGCTGCGGCATGGAGGTCATCGGGATCGAGCGAGCGATATAGGCACCCGCGCCGCCGCCGATGGCAAGGCCAAGTACAATCAGAACAAGACCCCCGAAGGACGGCGTTGCAAGGAGCAGCGTCGTGACGATGGCAATGCCCATGCCGGTCATGCCGAGCATATTGCCGCGACGCGAGGTTGTGGGATGGGACAGCCCGCGCAGCGCCATGATGAACAGCACGCCGGAGACGAGATAAAGGAAGGCAGCGATATTGTGTGACATTAGCGCGGCCTCACTTGTCTTTTTTCTTGTACATGGCGAGCATGCGCTGGGTCACGAGAAAGCCGCCGAAGATGTTCACCGAGGCGAGGATCAGTGCGATGAAGCCGAAGCCTGTGGCAAGACCAGACAGCGAGATGCCGACGGCCAGCAGTGCGCCGACGACAATGACCGACGAAATCGCATTGGTGACGGCCATCAGCGGCGTGTGCAGCGCCGGCGTCACCGACCAGACGACGTAATAGCCGACGAAGATCGACAGAACGAAGATTGCCAGCTGGAAGACAAAAGGATCGATTGCGCCGCCCGAGACGCCGTGGGCCAGAGCTCCCGCTGTGTCCGGCACATATTCGGCGGCGGTGCGCACCGCTTCGACCGCGCGGTCGAGATCGGCGACTGCCTTGTCGAGAAGTTCATTGGCCATCACGCATCTCCTGCCGTCTTCGGCGCAAAGCCGGGATGAACCACGGCGCCGCCATGGGTCAAAAGTGTCGCCTTGACGAGTTCGTCTTCGAGATTGAGCGCCAGGCTTTTTGTCTCCTTCGAAACCAGCGTCTCGAGGAAGGTGTAGAGGTTCTTGGCATAGAGAAGCGATGTGGAAGCCGCGATCCGGCCGGCAAGGTTCGGCAAACCGACGACCTTCACGCCTTCGACGTCAACGGTTTCACCGGAAACCACGCCCTCGACATTGCCGCCGCGCTCGACGGCGAGATCGACGACGACCGAGCCGGGCTTCATGCTGCTCAGCATCTCGCGGGTAACGAGCCGCGGCGCCGGACGGCCGGGGATCAGCGCCGTGGTGATGACGATGTCCTGCTTGGCGATATGCTCGGCAACCAGAGCGGCTTGCTTGGCCTGATAGTCCCTCGACATCTCCTTGGCGTAGCCGCCATTCGTTTCAGCAGCCCTGAACTCGTCATCTTCGACGGCGATGAACTTGGCACCGAGTGAAGCGACCTGCTCCTTGGAAGCGGGGCGAACATCGGTTGCAGAGACCACGGCGCCGAGGCGGCGTGCTGTCGCAATCGCCTGCAAACCGGCAACCCCCGCGCCCATGACGAACACCTTGGCTGCCGGCACCGTACCAGCAGCTGTCATCATCATCGGCATGGCGCGATCGAAGGCATGGGAAGCTTCGATGACCGCCTGATAGCCGGCAAGATTTGCCTGCGACGACAAAACGTCCATCGATTGCGCGCGGGTGATGCGCGGCATCAGTTCCATCGCGAAAGCCGAAACGTTGGCCTTGGCCATTTCGGCAAGGGCATCATCGTTGCCGTAAGGGTCCATGACCGCAAGAACAATGGCGCCGGATTTGTAGGTGGAGATTTCGCAAGAGGTCGGCCGGCGAACTTTCAGAACGACATCGGCAGAGCCCACATCTGCGGCAGAGCCGATCCGGCCACCCACCTTTTCGAATTCGCTGTCCGGGATACGCGAGGAAAAACCCGCACCTGCTTCGATGACGACGTCGAAGCCAAGCCCCGTCAACCTTTTCACCGTTTCCGGCGATGCCGATACGCGGCCTTCGCCGGGATCGATTTCCCGCGCGATAAATACAGTTTCAGTCAATGCCCCCTCCTCACGACATACGCTCAGAAGGCACAAAGGTGCCTGCGACCGTACTCAACCTCCGCCCGCGCCTTCAGATCGACGCGCGCCCCATGGCCCGGAACCGGACCGCAAAAGGACAGGCGCGCTCTCTCCCGCGCCAGCCCCCCGCCAGATTTTGGAATTGCTTAACGCAGCAGCACGAAGCCGGCGATATTCAAGAGAATGAACAGAACCAAGGCCGAAAAGAAACCGGCGCTGGTGAAGAAGCCGGCAGCCATTGCGATCAGCAGGGAAACGCAGAAGACCGTGCCGAATTTCGTTGCGGTCAGGAAGAAGTTGTAGGTCTTCTCATGCTCGGAGTAGTCCATCGGTGCGCCGGTTTCGAGCGGTCCGGTATGATGCTCAGCCATTGTCCATTATCTCCCTGACATCAGACAACGCACGCGCAAGGCGGCGGCGTGGTCTCTCATATTCAACCTCGGGACACCGAGCAGCTCTGCACCGGCAACCTCTTGAATTGCCATTACACAAAGCCACGTGAGAGCGCAACGAAAACCCGCGCCAAAGACTGCGGCATAAGGGTACTCGCCACTGCCTGGTCTGGCGGCAACGGCCAGCTATACATTCGAAATGATTGCTGCGTTTCCAAGGTCAGATTATCCAATCTCGGCCTCCTCGCTGAAACGCGATCTGACGGTGAAATCGAGACTTTGGTGAAGGCTCGCTTGCCGCCTGACTGGCAATAGGCTAGGCGAATGATCATATCGAATGGACGAAGCATTCCGGAGGCCATGTCATGGCAAAGCCTTTTGTTGTAATTCCCGCCGATTTCAGGGCGTTCGACGGTAATGTCTGGCATGCGGTCCCGCATCAATATGTGCGTGCCGCCGTCGAAGGCGCAGAGGTGCTGCCTCTTCTGATTCCGGCCCTGGAAACCGGAAATGACCCCGACGCGATCCTCGACCGGGTCGATGGTGTGCTGCTGAGCGGCTCGCGTACCAATGTTCACCCGTCATACTACAGCGACGGAGAAGCGCGCGACCTCGACGGGCCATTCGATATCGGACGCGATGCGACCGTCATGCCGCTCGTCCGACGTGCTCTGGAAAGGGGAATTCCCCTGCTCGCAATCTGCCGCGGTATTCAGGAACTGAACGTCGCGCTGGGCGGGACACTCGCCTCCGACATCCAGGAGCAGCCCGGCATATGGGATCATCGCAAGCCTGATGTACCCGAGCTGGATACGGCCTATGGCATCCGCCAGACAGTTCTCGTGAAGGAAGGCAGTTGCCTTGCTTCCGTGCTGGGCGCCGGCGAAGTGCGCGTCAACTCGCTGCACAGACTGGCGATTTCCAAGGCTGCACCGCAACTCGCCATCGAAGCCTTGGCCGAGGACGGGACGGTGGAGGCCGTATCCGTGATCGGAGCCAAGGCTTTTGCCGTTGGCGTGCAATGGCATCCGGAATATTGGGTCGGCAAAGACACGCCGTCCAATAAGCTGTTTGCCGCCTTCGGTGAGGCCGTTCGCGCCTATGCCGACAGCAAGGCGAAAGTCACGGCTTAAGCTTGGGACTTGCTGCGCCGGAACGGTGTTTCCGGCACGGGTGTCAGGGCTTCACCCTTGTCGAACCACGCAATCAGGTTATCGACCACCAGATCACCCATGGCATTGCGTGTCGCTTCCGAAGCAGAACCGACATGCGGCAGGAGCGACACATTCTCAAGTGTCATCAGGGCTTCCGGCACATGCGGTTCGTTTTCGAAAACGTCGAGGCCGGCGGCCGCAATGACGCCCTGCTCCAATGCTTCGACCAAGGCCTTCTCATCGACAGTGCTGCCTCGCCCGACATTGATCAGGACGCCGTTCTTCCCAAGCGCAGAAAGCACATCGGCATTGACCGTGGCGCGCGTGCTTTCCGATCCCGGCACAATCACGATCATCGTATCGACGGCATCGGCCATCGTCTTCAAGGTCGGATAATAGGCGTAGCTGATATCCTCCCGCTTGCTGCGGGTATGGTAGCCGATCGACACACCAAAGCTTTCCAGCCGGTGAGCAATCGCAAGACCGATACGGCCAAGGCCATAAAAGCCGACCGTGCGCCCTCTGAGCGTCAGGGGCGACAGCGGAAACGCTCCGTCCCTCGCCCAGCGGCCCTGCCGCAGATAGTTTTCAGCGACCGGAAACCGCCGCAGTGTATTCAGCAGAAGCCCGATCGCCGTGTCGGCAACCTCGTCTGTCAGCACATCCGGCGTGTTGGTGACGGCGACACCACGGGATGCTGCATGAGCGGCATCGACACCGTCATAGCCTACGCCGAAGCTGGCAATGATTTCGAGCTTTGGAAAAGCGTCAATAAACGCACTGGCGAGCTTGCCCTGAATTGCGATGCCGGAAACACGGGCGGCATCTTCAGCTGTCACCAACGCCGGATCGGCGGACGCAAGCCGCACAAGTTCGAACGTCTCAGGCAAGCGATCGAGAACACGCTGGCTCATCTTGCCGGGAACGAGGACAATAGGGCGCTGTTGAGCCATGGTGGATCTCCGGAAATGAAATGGGGATTTTCAGTCCTGCTGGGTCGTTCTCAGCGGACCGGTCGATTGCCGGATACGCATTTCCGGCTTGATCAGGTGGATGCCATCCGGCTCGTGGCTGCCGTTCAGCTTGTCGAGCAGGGCACGCGCCGCGCTACGGCCAACCTCGGCCTGTCCGTTCCAGACGGTCGTCAGTGCCGGCGTGGCAATCGAAGCGTCTTCAAGATCATCGTAGCCCGTGACCGACACATCGCGACCGGGCACGAGACCCGCGCGGGCAATACCGTTCATCATGCCGATCGCCACAAGGTCGTTCCAGCAGACGACGGCCGTCGGTTTTTGTGGAAGCGACAAAAGATGGACGGCCGCCTCGAAACCGCCCTGCATCGTGCGCGGGCCAGGAATACGCAGGTTCGGATCGACCTCGATATTGGCCTTGCGCAGGGCCATCACATAGCCCTGATAACGGTCGCGGCCTGTCGATGTCTGGTCGGTTCCGCCGACCATGGCGATAACGCGATGGCCAAGGCTGATCAGGTGGTTGGTTGCAAGCGAAATGCCATAGGCATCGTCGCCACGGAAGATCGGAACATCCAGACCTTCAATGGAGCGGGCGACGAGGATCGCCGGCATGCCATTGTCTTCCGCCAACTGGATATCTTCCGGCGGCGTGCCGATCGCCGGCGACATGATGACGCCGTCGCCGCCGAGTTGCAGCAGCGTTTCGATAAAGGCACGCTGCTTCTCGACGGAATCGTAGTGATTGGAAAGAATGAAAGTCTGCCGGTCACGGTCGAGCTCGGCTTCGATGGCTTTGAGAATTTCGCCGTAGAACGGGTTCATGATGTCGTGAACCACGACCCCGATGATTCCCGAACGCGACGTTCTCAAGCTTGCTGCACGCCGGTTGTAGATATAGCCCAGCGCTCGCGCCTGTTCCTTGATCTTGTCGCGCGTAACAGCTGCAACGAGCGGACTGTCGCGAAGAGCAAGCGAAACAGTTGCCGTCGATACGCCGAGGGTCTCGGCGATCGTCGAAAGCTTGATCTTCTGGGCCAAATTCCCTCCCCCGCCCCGCGGTGCGGATATCCGTCTTTTTAAATTCTCTTTAAACTGTTTAAATGACTGCGGCAATCATCAATTTTCGTCTTCCAGCTCCTCCGACACGACACCCTGCAGGTTGCCATCGACCGCCCTGAGCAACTTCATCAGCGTCCGCACCTGCTTGTCGCTCAAACCTCGTATGGCGATTTCCTCGGAAGCCTTGCCGGCTGCTTCAATGCCATCGAGACGATCACGCCCGACCGACGTCAGATAGACCTTTGTCAAACGCGCATCATCCGCATCGGCGCGCCGCTCCAGGAAACCCTGCGCTTCCATGCGACCGATCGTGCGCGTCATGGTCGGTGCTTTCACGCCGAGACGCGCGGCGAGCGCACCCGCCGTCAGACCGTCTGTCTCGGCCAGCGACAGCATCACGCCATCCTGGCCGGCATAGAGTCCGCTTTCAAGCAGGTTGCGCGACAGGACCGTCCGCATGGAACGCGCGGCCTGTACCAGCGCCGACGCGAGGTCCGGGGTGCCGGCCGTCAACTCATGCTTCTTCTTGCCCTTGGCTTTCTTTTCGGCCTTGCTTTTCTTTCCCATTGATCCTCCAGCAAAATGCTTGCGCGGCCTTCCTTGACTTGTATGACTCGAATGACACGCAAACCGCAAGCCGAAGCAGAGGCGAAGCTTACATATGGCAATGCCGGCACCTATCTGGAAAGACAACGTTTACGCCTTGCTCCCCTCGGAACGGGCGCAGTGGATCGCCGTCCTGCCCCTTGGAGCACATGAGCAGCACGGGCCGCATTTACCCCCTGAGACCGATACGATCATCGTCGAAGGCCTTGTCGAGAAGACTATCGCCCGCCTGCCTTCCGGCCTGCCCGTCACCTTTCTGCCGGCAGAGCCCGTTGGCTATTCCATCGAACATCTGGATTTTCCGGCCACCCGCAGCTTTTCCTACAGCGAAGCTGTGGAGCGGTGGCTGGGCATTGCCGAGGAGCTGTCGGCACTCGGGATCCGCAAGATGGTGATGTTCAATGCCCATGGCGGTAACGCGCCGCTGATGACTGTCGTCGCGACCGAAGCCCGTGTTCGGTTCAATATGCTGGCTGTCGCTACAAGCTGGACCCGTTTCGGTCAGCCCGAGGGCTTTATCGACCCTGCCGACAAAGCAATCGACATCCACGGCGGCGACATAGAGACGTCAGTGATGCTGGCGCTTGCTCCTGATCGCGTAGGCATTGAGAAGGCCGCAAACTTCTCTTCCCGCCAGAACCAGTTTGCGAACGACTTCCGGCACTTGCGCGCCTACGGACCCCACGCATTCGGATGGAAGATGCAAGATCTGAATGACGAAGGCGTGGCCGGCAATGCAACGGCAGCGACGGCCGAGCGCGGTGAAACGCTGATCGAGCATGCCGTCAGCGGCTTCATCGAACTGCTTGAGGATGTCGATCGGTTCGATCTCGCGCTGCTGCGCTAAGGAGCCAGCGCGCTTTGAAAAAAGCGCGGTACCCCGGCAAATCTAGAGAATGAAGTCTGCCTTCTTCAAGGCGATTGCATCGTCAAAATGAATGGCGAAATCGGCAACCGTGTCGCCGTTCGTATCGCCATAGACATAGGTATCGGAACTGCCCTTCGTATACCGCAATTCCCCGGCCTTGCCGGAGAAGGCGTCGGTACCGATAAAGGAAAATCCCTGATTGCCCGACACGGTGCTTTTGGCGTCGATCGCACCAAGATCGACGCGGTCTCCGGAGGATTGCGAAAAATCAAAAATCGTATCGCGGCCGCTGGCGGCAATCTTTGAATCCGCTGCACTGGTAAATCGGAACGCATCCTTCCCTGAACCCCCGTAAAGATCGTCGGCGCCAGCGCCGCCAAACAGCCGATCGCTGCCTGCTCCACCCTTCAAGATGTCGTTGCCACTATCGCCCTGAAGAAAATCGTCCCCGTTGCCGCCCGAGATATAGTCATTGCCCGTGCCGCCATAACCGCGGTCGCTGCCGCCGCCGAGGATGAGCGTGTCGTTCCCGCCCTCCCCATAGAACCGATTGTCATTATAGCCAAAGGCGATGGTATCGGAGACGGTATCACTGATATGATCGCCAAAAGCGGAGCCAGATACATCGCTGAACCCGGTGATTTTATCACCCTGGGCATGTCCACCGGATCCGGTGGTGGCCTGGCCATAAGTCAGCTTTACATTCACGCCAGCATTGGAACTTGTGTAAGAGAGCTTGTCGCGAGCATCGCCGCCGCCGGAAAGCGTATCCGCCCCGCTGCCACCTTCGATGACATCGACACCGGCCCCGCCGGAAATATTGTCGGCATCGGCACCGCCATAGACCTTATCGTTGCCGTTGCCGCCCTTCAGCTCATCCTTTCCGGCTCCGCCGTAGATGGTGTCATGACCATCGCCACCCCAGATGACATCGGCACCGCCCGCACCGTCGGCAACTTTATCGCCGTAGAGGATATTGTTGCGTTCATTCCCCTGGATGAAATCCGACCCGTCGCTGCCGCGCACGTTTTCGATCTGGCCCTTGATGATCAGACGCGACGCGACATTGCCGCTGCTGAAATACATCCCCGATGCGGAGGTTGCCACGCCTGCATCTGTCTCCCAGGCAAGGCGAATATCTGTCTGCTTGGAATAGACGCCATTGAAGACGAGCCAATCGGTGCCGGACGTATCGGTCAGCGTCACTGTCTTGGTGTTCCTGGCTAGCGTATCGATGGTATAGATGTTGTTTGCCATTGCCGCATTCTCCGTGTTGAACGATCGGTGCTGCATTCCGTTTTCGCCGGGCCGCTGCTAACAGGGCGTTTCCCGAACGATCTCATCCTCGACCTTTGTGGTCACCGGCTCTGTTCCCGCGGAAACCGGCTTTCCGCACCTGCAATGACCCCGCGACTTTTCTCATCCGGCATTTGCGCTTGCCGCTTTCCTCTCCTATATCAACAGCAACCGTGCCAGCAGGCACAAGCGAATTTCCCTTGAGGTTCCCATGACCGAAGCTTCCGCAAACAAGCCCATCCCCGTCACCGTTCTGACAGGCTATCTCGGTGCCGGAAAGACGACGCTTCTCAACCGCATCCTCTCCGAAAACCATGGTCGGAAATATGCTGTTATCGTCAATGAGTTCGGCGAGATCGGTATCGACAACGACCTCATCGTCGAGTCCGACGAAGAAATTTATGAAATGAACAACGGTTGCGTCTGCTGCACCGTGCGCGGCGACCTGATCCGGGTCGTAGAAGGCCTTATGCGCCGTCCCGGCCGCTTCGATGCCATCATCGTCGAGACCACCGGCCTTGCCGATCCGGTTCCGGTCGCCCAGACTTTCTTCATGGATGACGACGTCCGCGCCAAGACCGAACTCGACGCTGTTGTCGCGCTGGTCGATGCCAAGCACCTGCCGCTGCGCCTCAAGGACAGCCGCGAGGCCGAAGACCAGATCGCCTTTGCCGACGTCGTGCTTCTCAACAAGACCGATCTCGTTACGCCGGAAGAACTGGCAAAGATCGAGGCAACCGTGCGCGTCATCAATCCGTCTGCCCGCATCTATCGTACCCAACGTTCTGAAATCGACCTGACGAAGGTTCTCAATCAGGGTGCCTTCAATCTCGAGCGCGCGCTGGAGAACGACCCGCACTTCCTCGATCACGATCATCACGATCATGCGTGCGGCCCGGATTGCGACCACGACCATCATCATGATCACGATCACGATCACGATCACGATCACGATCACGATCATCACCACCATGATCACGACCACGGCCACCATCATGATGCGCCCTCGGCGATCCATGACGTGACGGTGCAGTCTGTCTCATTGCGCGGTGGTGAGATGAATCCCGACCGCTTCTTCCCCTGGATCCAGAAGATCACCCAGACGGAAGGCCCGAACATCCTGCGCCTCAAGGGCATTATTGCGTTTCAGGGCGACGAGGAGCGCTACGTCGTGCAGGGCGTGCACATGATCATCGAAGGCGACCACCAGCGTCCGTGGAAGGACGGCGAGAAGCGTGAAAGCCGCCTCGTCTTCATCGGCCGCGATCTGGATCGTGAAAAGCTGGAACGCACGTTCAAGGCCTGCGAGGCCACCGTTGCCCGCGAGGCGCAGCCGAACTGATGCCAACTGTCGCCCCTCTCGATCTCGAAGGTCACGTCGTCGGCGTGACCTATCTCAACAATATCCCGTTCTTTGCGGAAGCTTCCGGCCTCATCCATCGGCTTGATCACGGACACAAGACATCGCAAGCCCATGAGGGCCTGCTGTGCGCGGTCCATGATGCCGCCAGCGATACGCTCCTGACCGGCGGCGAGGACGGACGGGTCGTGCGCTCCGCCGCTGATGGTACGCTCACAGAGATTGCCAGCGTCCCTCGCAAATGGATCGCGCAGGTCGCCGCCGGCCCTCAAGGCTCGGTCGGCTATGCCTATGGCAAGACCGCGCATGTGCGGCTGGCTGACGGCACGACCAAGGATTTCACCGAGGAACGCACGGTCGAGGGCATTGCCTTTGCACCCAAGGGCATGCGCGTCGCGCTGGCCCGGTACAACGGGGTGACGCTCCATTGGGTGGCAACGGCAGGCAAGCCCGTAGATCTCGAATGGAAAGGCGCCCATACGGGCGTGACCTTCTCGCCCGATGGCCGTTTTCTCGTGACCACCATGCAGGAAAACGCCCTTCATGGTTGGAAGCTCGACACAAAACCGGGTGCCGAAACCCGGCATATGCGCATGACCGGCTATCCTGCCAAGGTAAAGTCCATTTCCTGGTCCGCCAAGGGCAAATGGCTCGCCTCTTCCGGCGCACCCGCCGCCATCATCTGGCCCTTCCAGGCGAAGGAAGGCCCGATGGGCAAGGCACCGCTGGAGCTTGGCACGCGCGCCAACATCATGGTCACACAGGTGTGCTGCCATCCGGTGGAAGAGATTGCCGCAATCGGCTTTGCCGACGGCATGATCCTCGTCGTCCGCTTTGCCGACAGCAAGGAAGTGCTGCTTCGCCGTCCCGGCAAGGGCGCAATATCATCCATGGCTTGGAGCCGCGATGGTCGCCATCTTGCCTTCGGCAGCGAAGCCGGAGACTGCGGCGTCGTCGATATCGCCGGCTGACATCTCCACACGATAAAAAGCTGGCCCGCGATGCAGCGGGCCGGCTTGCTCACCAGAAAAGCTCTACCTGCGGCCGGCCGTTCGAGGTCTTTTCGACCGTCCTGCCCGTCTCGTCGATCGTACAATTTACGCGCTGTCGAAACGCCGAAAAACTCTCGAAGGTGACGACATCGACAGGCTCGGCGAAATGCAGGGTCAAACGATAGCGAGCCGGTTGCGAACCCATGGCCTGAACGCCCAGGATTTCCGCCTCGAACGGTTGTCCGAGATAAAGCCCCTTCACTTTCGAACCGAGCATCCAGGGATTGAGCGGCGGTCGGTTGCCAGCGGCGGCATGCAGCGTATTCCAGTCGCGAAAACCATATTGGCTGGCAATCAGCTCTAGCGCCTTGGCGTGATTGATCTCTTGCCCCTGGCTCGTGAGCGCGGCGCGCAGGCGTTTGGCTTGCTCTTTCAAGCCCTCAAGGGAAGGTAGCGGTACGCTTGATGCAGTACCCATGACAGGTCTCCTCATCGACATGCTCTCATATGGAGGGGTCCGCATTGCCACCGGGTCGCACGCCATGAAAATGGATGACCGCGTCGAAATCTGAGAGCTTCACCTTGGCTTTCGCCAGCGGACGGCCGGGGCTCCTACCCGTTGGCCTTGCCTCTATGGCAATCCAAGCCGCCTGTCAATTCGGCGTCGTCAGCAGGGTTGAACACCAAAAAAGACGGCGCCTGGAAATTCCGACACCGCCCCGACGAATACCGCAGGGAGCAGACGACGCCTCTTGCCGCTCTCACCACCGGACAGGATGTTGTGACAACGCCGACATCACCCGAACATCAATGGATGTTCGGGTGATGTAAAAGACCGCTGATATTCAGGGGTGAAAGGTAGCGAAATCACGCAGCCTTGCGCAGCGACGGGCGGGCAAGTTTTCGGCCGCTCGGGGTCAGTAGACCAACCGCTCCATCGAGCCAGCCCGCCTTCAGGTCGAGACCGAGAAACCGGGTGCGCTCGAACGGGCCAGGCATGACAAGGTGCTTTGTCTTTTCGGCAAAGAAGCCGAAGCGCTCATAATAGGGCGCATCGCCGACGAGCAGGATGGCGCCATGGCCGCGCCTCTTGGCTTCCGCGATCGCCGCACGCATGAGCGCGCCACCAATGCCCTGGCCTTCATGCGCGCCATTAACGGCGAGCGGGCCGAGCAAAAGCGCCGGCACGGAGCTACCGTCGCGATCGACGCCGGCTTCAACACTCCAAAGCCGAACGGTACCGATGACATGGCCATCGGCATCGCGAGCAACCAGTGCCAGGCCTTCTGCTGGAACACGACCGCGACGCAGCGCTTCCGACGACTTGCGACGGCGGTTCGGACCCATGGCGCGGTCCAGCAGGTTTTCACGCGCGACGACGTCGCCCGGGTTTTCCTGGTCGATGGTGAAGGTATTCTGCGCAAAGAAGGCGCGGACAGAATCAAGAACAGCGGCCATCTTGGCCTCCGAAACTCAAAACCGTTTCAGACGGTATCGAATGGGAATTGTGAAGGTGCGGCTCCCGCCTGTAGCACGGGAGCCACGAAAGATCAGATCACGTAAGACCTCAGGGGCTCAAAGCCGTTAAAGGCGACGGCCGAGTAGGTGGTCGTGTAGGCACCTGTGCCCTCGATCAGAACTTCGTCGCCGATCGAAAGCGAGAGCGGCAGCGGATACATGTTCTTTTCGTACATGACATCGGCCGAATCGCAGGTCGGGCCGGCGAGCACGCAAGGCTCCATTTCGCCACCGTCATGGGCGGTGCGGATCGGGTAGCGGATCGCTTCGTCCATGGTCTCGGCGAGACCGCCGAACTTGCCGATGTCGAGGAACACCCAGCGATGCGCGTCATTGTCCGACTTGCGCGAGATCAGCACGACTTCCGTCTTGATCACGCCGGCATTGCCGACCATGCCGCGACCCGGCTCGATGATGGTTTCCGGCAGGTTGTTGCCGAAGTGCTTGCGCAGCGACCCGTAGATCGCCTGTCCATAGGCTTCGGCAGACGGAACGTCACGCAGGTACTTGGTCGGAAAACCACCGCCCATGTTGACCATCTTGAGCTCGATGCCCTGCTTGGCAAGCGAGACGAAGACGCGCTTTGCATCAGCAAGGGCAGCATCCCAGGCATCGACCTTGGTCATCTGCGAGCCGACATGGAACGAGACGCCATAGGAAACGAGACCAAGCTGATGGGCGTAGACGAGAACGTCGACGGCCATCTGCGGAACGCAGCCGAACTTGCGCGACAGCGGCCATTCGGCACCTTCGCCATCGGTCAGGACGCGGCAGAACACGCGAGCACCGGGCGCCGCGCGGGAGATCTTTTCGACTTCCTCGTGGCTATCAACCGCGAAAAGCGACACGCCCAGCGCATGAGCACGGGCAATATCGCGTTCCTTCTTGATGGTGTTACCAAAAGAGATGCGGCGGGCGGTCGCGCCGGCATCGAGCGCCATTTCGATTTCAGCGACGGACGCGCAATCGAAGTTGGAACCCATGCTGGCGAGAAGGCGCAGGATATCCGGCGCCGGGTTTGCCTTGACGGCATAATAGATCGCGCTGTCCGGCATCGCATGACGGAACGCCTTGAAATTATCGCTGACGACATCAAGGTCGACCACGAGGCACGGGCCTTCGGGACGTCGGGTGTTCAGGAAGTCGGAGATGCGTGCAGTCATCATAGTGGTATTCCCCATATTCCATAGGCTCCGGAAACCCGGAGGACAAAGGGCATACGAGTGCACGTACAGGTACCAGCCGGTGGAGACCCCGGAACCATGACATGCGCTCGTACAGCGCGGATAATGGACCAACGCTCTGCCAGGAGCTTTGATCCGCTTTGTCTGCCATTGATTGGAAGGAGAACCCTACCGCACTTCCGGCAATGAAGGTGTGCCTCTAAGTAACCCCGGCTGATGGAAAGCCGGCAGAGAACAAAAAGGCCCGCACCGTCGTTGCTTCAAGATGTCCTCGCTCGTCCGGTTGGCCGGAGAAACGACTGGAGGGGTTAATTCCAGGTACCTTACCGATGATCTCACCTTAGGGAAATTTCCCAGTTCGAGGGTCGGCGGACACCCACAGGCACGTGCGACTTTGGGCAAAGGGGAAATAAGAAAAAAAAGTGTCGTAATCAAGAGATTTTTGTAGGGGTAGTATATTTTTTCAGATGAAACGGGTCGCCGTCTTTCGTTCATTTTTACTGAACGATCGCCTTGACGACAGAGCCCCAACCAACCTACTGTTTTCTAATGCATTTCCTTGCGGGCACCTGGAGCCGGCCGGGACGCCTCATCAATCACGGTGAGCCAGATTTTTTTATCGGCTTTTTGAAAAATTGCGCTTGAAACGGCCGGCAGTCGAACCAGATCGTGCCAATACGTCATGAGCACGGGAGACAGGAGAGCTGAATGGATACCTTGACCCGAATTCGTGCCTTTATCGACGTCGTCGACGCCGAAGGTTTCTCCGCCGCCGCACGTAAGGTGGGACGCTCCAAGGCGCTTCTCTCCAAATATGTGCGAGAGTTGGAAGACGAGCTCGGCGCGCTGCTGCTCAACCGCACCACGAGGCAGTTTTCCCTTACGGAAGCCGGCCATACCTATTATCGCACGGCCTCGGAAATCCTGAAGGAGATCGACAATCTCGCCGATCTTGTCAGGGCCGGCAATTCCGACCTCAAGGGCAAGCTGAGGATTACCGCGCCTCGAACCTTCGTCGATGCCGAGATCGGCCAGTCGCTGATCGACTTCGGCAAGGCCCACCCTGAACTCTCGCTTGAAATCGTGTCGGACGACCGCTTCGTCGATCTTGTCGAAGAGGGTTTCGACGTCGCCATCCGGATCACCAAGCTCGAGGACTCTGCCCTCATTGCCCGCAAACTCGCCGATTTCCACCTGAAGATCTGCGCTTCGCCGCGCTTTCTCGCGATCACCGGACCGATCGTGCACCCGTCCGAACTGTCGAAAATCGCCTGCGTCATCGACACCAACGGCCGCTCCTACAGCAACTGGCGTTTCATCGACAAGGACGGCACGAGCTTCAGCGTGCCGGTCAGCGGACCGATCGAGGTCAACAGCCCGCTCGCAGCCGTTCGCGCCGCCGAATCCGGCATGGGCATCGCTTCCGTGCCGGAGTTCATCGCGCGACCAAAGATTGCCGCCGGCACTCTGGTGTCACTGTTCGAGGATTACCTGCCGACCGACCGCGGCATCTACGCGATCTATCCTCACCGCCGCTATCTGCCGACCAAGGTACGCACGCTTGTCGACTTCCTGACGGCGTGGTTCAAGAAGAACAGCTAGCCTTATAAGGGCGTGACGAGGCGCCGCACCGCCCAGTCCCAATTCTGTCCCAATTGAAACGCATTGCAGCGAGAACGACATCCGTGTCGCCCTGCACCAGCCCAGGCAAGGGAAGCTTCATGAAACGCATATCCGCTGTTCTCGCCCTCGCCGCCATCATGGCGCCGTCGATGGCTCTTGCGCATCCCCATATCTTTGCGGAAGCGCGTCTGGAGATCGTTTCGGACGACAAACAAGAAATTTCGGAACTGCGCAACGTCTGGCGGTTCGATGAACTGTTTTCGGCAAGCGTGGTCATGGATTTCGACAAGAACTCCAATGCTGAGCTCGACCCGGACGAGTTGCAGGAGATCGGCCAGACAGTTTTGGATTCCCTGCAGGAATACAATTATTACACGACGATCTTCGACAACGGCAAAACCGTGAAGGTCAACAAGCCGGAAAGCATGGTCGCGGACTACAAGGATGGCCAGTTGCTGCTGATGTTTGCCGTCAAGCCATCGGAAACCATGCCGCTCAAGGGCAAGCTCTCCTTCGGCGTCTATGATCCCACCATGTACACCGCGATCGACTTCCCGACGGACGGGGACCTTGCGCCGATCGGCGATCAGATCAACGCTTGCGAACACAAGGTCATCCGCCCTGATCCCGACGAAGTGCTGGCGGAAAACAAATCCAGCCTCACGGATGCGTTCTTCAACGATCCAACGGGGACCGATATGTCGAAGATGTTCGCGACCAGGATCGAGTTCACATGCTGATTGCGAAAAAACCGATCACCATTGCTCTTGCAGGCTTTGGCTTGGCTATCATCTGCGTGAACCTCGCCCACGCCCAGTCGCCGCTCGGCATCGGTACGGCGGAACCATCCTTCAATACGTCAGGCCTGTTCGGCGGCTTCTTTGCCTGGATCAACCGCGAGCAGCAGGGTTTCTACCAAACACTGACATCCGCGCTGAAAGGCATGCGCGACAATCCGTGGCAGCTCTGGTCGCTGATCGGGCTGTCCTTTGCTTATGGCGTCTTCCATGCCGCTGGCCCCGGCCACGGCAAGGCTGTGATCTCGTCCTACATGATCGCCAATGAAACCGAACTGAAACGCGGCGTTGTCCTGTCCTTCCTGTCCTCGGTCCTGCAAGGACTTGTCGCCATCCTCCTCGTCGGTGCGGCCTATCTGGTGTTGCGCGGCTCGTCGATCTCGATGACGCAGGCAACACAATTCCTCGAAACCACGAGCTACGCGCTGATTGCAGCTTTCGGCGGCTGGCTGCTCTATCGCAAGCTGCGTACAATGATGGTTCGCGAGCCGGTTCTTGTCCCCGCAATGGCGGGAGATCACGCGCATCACCACGACCATCACCACCATGCAGCAGGCGAGGTTTGTTCGACCTGCGGTCACGCCCATGCCCCCGATCCATCCATGCTGAAGGGGGATACATTCGACTGGCGCGAGGCGTGGTCGGCAATCGTCGCCGTTGGCTTGCGGCCCTGTTCCGGCGCTCTGATCGTGCTGAGTTTCGCGCTGCTGAACGGGCTCTATATGGGCGGCGTGCTTTCGGTCTTTGCGATGTCGATCGGAACCGCGATCACCGTCTCCATCCTCGCCACCCTGGCCGTCACCGCCAAGGGTTTTGCCGTGCGCTACGCCAGCAATGCAGTAACCGCGACGCGGATCGGCAATGCTATCGAAATTTTCGGGGCGCTTCTGGTTCTCGTGCTGGGACTGGTGCTGCTTGGAGCAGCCCTGCAGGCCTGATCAAAGCCCGCGACGACGCTGATATCGCGCTCTCAGCCAGAAGATCAGGAAAAACGCGAGAACACAGAGCGTTCCGAACGCTGCGGCAAGCCAGGGTGAAAAACCGCCGAGCCAGATCATCGCCTTCGGCAACAGGAAGAACCCTACGCCGACGACGAGCAGGATAACGGCAGCGGCAATCGCCGGTGAACGTTCCTTGCCATTGTTTTCCATGACGTCGTCTCCTATCGCCCGGCGGAACAACCGCGCACGGACTTGCGGGCCTTCGCTAAAGAAAATTGCGCGCGAAAGCCAGTCGCAAACGACAAGCGGCCCGATTTAAAGGGCCGCTCACCATCAATTGAAAGAACTATGCCCACGGGCCGGAAGGCGCCGGTTGAACGGGCTGAGCCGGAACCTTCGCCGCCGAAACCGTCGCCTCGATATGATCCACCAGTGCATCGGCAAGGCCGAGGCGACCGGCAAGCTGATCGAGATAACCTCGCTCGGCGCGGCTATCGGGCTCGATTGCGAGACGCGAAGCGGTATAAAGCTCGACCTTCTCTTCCTCAGTCCTGGCAGAGGCAACGATCGCATCGAGATCGGTCGGTTTGCTGAGTTCCTCGCTCAGGAACTGCTCGGCCTCGGATTCAAGCCCGGCGAGCTTGACCTTGTCCATAAGGCGCGAACGTTCGGCATCATCGATATGGCCATCGGCCCGGGCGGCTGCGATCATGGCGCGGACGAGGAAAAGAACGAAATCATTGCGAACCACGTGCGGTTCCGTGCTGAAGCCGCTATCGGCTGGCGGCGGCAGGAGTTCGGGTTGCGGCCGAGGCTGCGCGGGCTGGGCTGCCGGCTCGTTGCCCGCCTGGTAATTCTTGTAGGCCTGATAACCAAGACCTGCTATCGCGGCAAGACCGCCAAGCTTCACCGCCGCTCCAGCGACCTCGCGGCCCGTATCCGTACCGAGCAGCACAGCGGCAAGAGCGCCCGCCTTCCAGGGATTGTCCTTGGCCATCTGGATAGCCTGACCCGCGCGATCCTTCACAGTGCCGCCGGCACCGGGTACCTGGGAGCCCAGAAATTGATCCAGAAGTTTCTTCGCGTCGAACATATGGGTCTCACTCCCTCGCTGGTTGAAGCCGGTCACGACTTTCGTCAGACCGGATTGAGACATAGGAACGTGACGAAGGGAATACAAATAACAGGGCCGCCAAAAGGCGGCCCTGCACGCAAAAAAACTGAAAGAAAATCAACCCTTCAGGGCAAAAGCTTCGGCCGCAAGCCTGGTGATACCGGCCCAGTCGCCCTTGGCAACAAGCTCCTTCGGCGCAACCCACGAGCCGCCGACGCAGACGACGTTCGGCAGCGACAGATAGTCCTTCGCATTCGACAGCGAAATCCCGCCCGTCGGGCAAAACAGCGTGCCGGCGAGCGGCGACGACAGGGACTTGAGGTAAGAGGCGCCACCCGCCTGTTCTGCCGGGAAGAACTTCATGACGTCATAGCCTTCTTCGCGCAGGCCCATGACTTCGCTGGCGGTGGCAGCGCCGGGAAGCAGCGGAATTTCGCTGTCGTTAGCCGCATCGATCAGTTCCTGCGTGGTGCCGGGGCTGACAATGAACTGCGAACCTGCCTTGACTGCCTGCTCATACTGCGCGGCGTTGAGGATGGTGCCGGCACCGGCAACAGCACCTTCAACCTGATCGGCAACCGCGCGGAGCGCGTCCAGTGCTGCCGGCGTGCGCAGCGTGATCTCGATCGCCTTCAGGCCACCGGCAACAAGCGCGCGGGCGAGCGGCACGGCCGTCGCTACATCGTCGATGATGAGAACCGGAACAACCGGCTGCAGTTTGAGAACGGAAAGGAGTTTGTCGGTCTTCGTGCTCATGCCGGGCCTCTCAAATTATTTAAACCGATTGAAGTGATGCCGGAATACTCCCCGATGCCTGCCGTGTCGAGACCCGGGCGGTCATTCCTGCCTTGCAAAAAGATGCAATCTAGGCCGCAACACACGGCTAGAAAACCGGGTTTGCACAATGTGTGCAATTCGCTAATGTTTATGGAGCCTCGACCAACAAGATCAACCATGCAGGGCAGAATTGATGGCGAAGGAAATAGAGCGGAAGTTTCTGGTGTCCAACGACCGTTGGCGGCAACAGGCCGATGCCGGGACGCGCCTGAAGCAGGCCTATATCGTCGCCATGGACAGCCGCTCGGTCAGGGTCCGCATTTCCGGCGGACGGCGAGCGCAGCTCACCACCAAGATTTCCAAGACCGCTCTCGTGCGTGAAGAATTCGAATACGACATCCCCCTGCGCGATGCCGAAGACATGATGCGCCAGGCAATCGGCATCGTCATCGAAAAGACCCGCTACCGCGTGCCGCTTGCAGGCTTCACCTGGGAAGTCGATGTCTACCACGGCAATCTTTCCGGCCTCGTCGTCGCAGAAGTGGAAATGACCCGCGAGGACGACAAGCCGACAATACCGGACTGGATCGGGCGCGAAGTGACCGGAAACTATCGCTACTCCAATCACTATCTGGCTATGGAAGGCCTGCCGCAGCTGACGGCTTAAAGCCCGGCCATCATGCCGCAGCCCCGCCGATTGCACGAAACGGCGGAAAGCTGTATTTGACCGGCCATGACCGACACGCTCAAGACCACCTGCCCGGAGGCCGCCGCTCCGGAATACGACAGCCCGTTTCTCGTGGCTGCGCTTTATCATTTCGTATCATTCCCGCGTTTTGCCGATTTCCGCTTGGCCCTGCAGGCAATCTGCGATGAGCACGGCGTCAAGGGCACGCTGCTGATTGCCCATGAGGGCATCAACGGCACGATTGCCGGAACGGATGCCGGCATTGCCGCCGTTCTCTCCTTCCTGCGCGCCCAGCCGGAATTCGCACGTCTCGAGCATAAGGAAAGCCGCGCCTCCACCATGCCGTTCCTGCGGATGAAGGTACGGCTGAAGAAGGAAATCGTCACCATGGGCGTCGAAGACATCGATCCCAACAAGGTGGTCGGTACCTATGTCGACCCGAAGGATTGGAACGCACTGATCTCCGATCCTGAAACCATCCTCATCGACACTCGCAACGACTACGAGACGGCGATCGGCATCTTCCAGGGCGCGGTCGATCCGCAGACGAAGACCTTCCGCGAGTTCCCGGACTGGGTGAAGAACAACACCGGCCTGCACAACAAGCCGAAGATTGCCATGTACTGCACCGGCGGTATCCGCTGCGAAAAGGCGACCGCCTTCATGAAGGAGCAGGGTTTTGACGAGGTCTATCACCTGAAGGGTGGCATCCTCAAATATCTTGAGCAGGTACCGGAAGAAGAAAGCCTGTGGGAAGGCGCCTGCTTCGTCTTCGACGACCGCGTATCGGTTACTCATGGCCTGAAGGAGGGCGAGCATACCCTCTGCCACGCCTGCCGCCAGCCGCTGACGCTGGAAGACCTGAAGTCGCCGCACCACGAAGAAGGCGTGGCCTGCGTCCACTGTTACGAGGAGCGCACTGAAGAGGATCGTCAGCGCTATCGCCAGCGCCAGCAGCAGATTGAGCTTGCGAAGAAGCGTGGCGAGAAACATCTCGGCAGCTGACTCCATCTCCCGAGGGAAAGGACCCTCGTGAGGATTCGGAGGGATGCCGCGATCTCCCTCTTCTCCCCCGCGGGGAGAAGTGCCGAGCGCATGCGAGGCGATGAGGGGGTCTTCTCGACAAATTCGGTTCCAGCCGCCGCCTTCTCTCTGCTCGGGAGAAGAGAAACCAGCGGCACGCTTTTCACAAGCAACACCACCTGCTTATTCAGAAATATTCCAATTAAAACAATAATTTTCTATCACAAAACCACTCATCGTCGATTTCTGATTTACGTACATCAAAAATTCCTCTAATGCTTCCCGCGGAGAAAAAATGCGCCCAACTGTTCATGATATTGCCGCTGCCGCGGGAGTGAGTCTTGCGACCGTTGACCGGGTTCTGAACCTGCGTCCGGGCGTGCGTAGCGCGACCCGCGAAAAGGTCGAGCAGGCGATCGAGCGCATCGGCTATATCCGGGACGTTGCAGCGGCCAATCTCGCCAAAAGCCGCGTCTACCCCTTCACCTTCATTCTGCCTTCCGGTGACAATTCCTTCATGCGCGGGCTTGAAACCGAGATCCGGGCGGCAATGCGTCGCTCCGCCGTCGAGCGAACCGCCATTTCTCTGGTCACGGTCCCACCTTTTGATGTCGAAGCACTCGAAAGGGCCCTCGACGACGCACGGGCCACCCGTCCCGCCGGCCTAGCAGTCGTTGCCGTGGATTCGCCAATCGTTGCAGCCGCTGTTGGTCGCCTGCACCGCGACGGAATACCCGCCATAACCCTCGTTTCCGACCTTTCCGTTTCAACCCGTGATCATTTTGCCGGCATTGACAACAGCGCCGCCGGACGCACCGCCGGCAGCCTGATGGGCCGTTTTCTTGGCACGCGACCCGGCCCGGTGGTGGTGCTCGCCGGTTCGATGCTGGTGCGCGACCATCGAGATCGCCTCGCCGGTTTCCGTGCCGTGCTGGAAGCCGACTTCCCGGGAAGGACCATTCTGCCGGTGCTGGAAGGGCATGACGATCCTGCCGAGGCAGAACGGCTGGTGACGGGCGCTTTCGTTGGCCATCCGGACATCGCTGGTATCTATTCGCTCGGCGCCGGCAATCGCGGCCTGATCGCCGCATTGAAGATGCGCCGGACCGAGGCACCCGTCTGCGTCATTGCCCATGAACTGACCGCCCACACTCGCAGCGCACTGAAAGACGGCCTGATCGACGCCGTGTTGAACCAGGATGCCGGCCACGAGGTACGATCAGCCATCCGCGTGCTGAAGGCGAAGGCCGATGGCCAGGCCGTCCTCAGCGCGCAGGAACGCATCCGCATCGACATCTTCCTGAAAGACAACCTGCCCTTCGATGACGCCGCACCGGCGCCCGAAGGCGACGATATCTAGGAGAACAGCATGTATCTCGGTCTCGATCTCGGCACATCCGGGGTAAAGGCGCTTCTGATCGATGACGCCCAGCGCATCGTCGGCTCGGCCGCCGGCGCCATGGACGTCTCGCGACCCCATCCCGGCTGGTCGGAGCAGGATCCCGCCGCCTGGATCCGCGCCACGGAAGAGGCCGTCGCAGGCCTGAAGGCATCCCATCCCAAGGAACTTGCAGCCGTGCGCGGCATTGGCCTTTCCGGCCATATGCACGGCGCCACGTTGATCGACGCCGATGATCAGGTGCTGCGCCCCTGCATTCTCTGGAACGACACGCGCAGCTATGCCCAGGCGGCGCGGCTCGATGCCGATCCACAATTCCGCGCGCTGACCGGCAACATCGTCTTCCCCGGCTTTACGGCCCCGAAACTCGTCTGGGTCGCCGAAAACGAGCCGGACATTTTCGCCAAGGTCGCCAAGGTGCTGCTGCCGAAGGATTTCCTGCGGCTCTGGCTCACCGGCGAGCATATCTCCGAAATGTCGGATAGCGCCGGCACCTCCTGGCTCGATACCGGCAAGCGCGCATGGTCGGACGCCTTGCTTGAGGCGACGGGCATGACTGTCAGCCAGATGCCGTCGCTGGTCGAAGGCACCGAGGTCGGCGGCACGCTGAAGGCCGAGATCGCGGCACGCTGGGGTATGGGCGCGGGCGTCGTCATTGCCGGCGGCGCCGGTGACAATGCGGCCTCCGCCTGCGGCATGGGTACGATCGGGGAAGGCCACGCTTTCGTCTCGCTTGGCACATCCGGCGTGCTCTTTGCTGCCAACGCCAGCTACCTGCCAAACCCGGCCAGCGCCGTGCACGCCTTCTGCCACGCGCTCCCCAACACCTGGCACCAGATGGGCGTCATCCTTTCCGCCACCGACGCCCTCAACTGGCACGCCGGCGTCACCGGCAAGAGTGCAGCTGAGCTGACGGGCGAACTGGGCGATACACTGAAAGCACCGACCAGCGTCACCTTCCTGCCCTATCTTTCCGGCGAACGCACGCCGCACAACGACGCCGCTATCCGCGGCGTCTTTGCCGGCCTCGGCCATGAAAGCAGCCGCGTGGTGCTGACCCAGGCCGTGCTCGAAGGCGTATCTTTCGCAATCCGCGACAGCCTCGAAGCCCTGAAATCCGCCGGCACGACCCTTTCCCGTGTCACGGCGATCGGCGGCGGCTCACGCTCGCGCTACTGGCTGCGATCGATTGCAACGGCGCTGAACCTGCCCGTCGATGTTCCAGCCGATGGTGATTTCGGCGCGGCCTTCGGCGCCGCCCGCCTTGGCCTCGTTGCCGCCACCGGCCGCGATTCGCTCACCGTCTTCACCCCGCCGGCAACTGCCGAAACCGTGGAACCCGACGCGGCGCTGCGCGATGCCTATGAGACTGCCTACCAGCGTTACAGGCGGCTCTACCCCGCCATTCGCGACGCTTACTGATCCCCATTCAAAGACCAACACAGGAGACACCCATGAGCACCGGTTTCTTTGGCGATATCACCAAGATCAAATATGAAGGCCCTGATAGCACCAACCCGCTGGCCTTCCGCCACTACAATCCCGATGAAGTGATCCTCGGCAAGCGCATGGAAGATCATCTGCGCTTCGCCGTCGCCTACTGGCACACCTTCGTCTGGCCGGGCGGAGACCCCTTCGGCGGTCAGACCTTCGAGCGTCCGTGGTTCGAAGACAGCATGAAGGCTGCCAAGCTGAAGGCCGACGTCGCCTTCGAATTCTTCCAGCTGCTCGGCACACCCTACTACTGCTTCCACGACGCCGACGTTCGCCCGGAAGGCAAGAATTTCGCCGAAAATACCAAGAACCTCAACGAAATCGTCGATTATTTCGCCAAGAAACAGTCCGAGACCGGCGTCAAGCTGCTCTGGGGCACGGCAAACCTGTTCTCGCATCGCCGCTACATGTCGGGTGCCGCCACCAACCCCGATCCGGACGTCTTCGCCTTTGCCGCAGCGACCGTGAAGACCTGCATGGACGCCACCCAGCGCCTGGGCGGTGAAAACTACGTGCTCTGGGGTGGCCGCGAAGGCTACGAGACCCTCCTGAACACCAACCTGAAGCAGGAACTCGACCAGCTTGGCCGCTTCGTCAACATGGTGGTCGAATACAAGCACAAGATCGGCTTCAAGGGCGCGATCCTGATCGAGCCGAAGCCGCAGGAGCCAACCAAGCACCAGTACGACTACGACGTCGCGACGGTCTATGGCTTCCTCAAGAACTACGGCCTCGAAAACGAAGTGAAGGTCAATATCGAGCAGGGCCACGCCATCCTCGCCGGCCATTCCTTCGAGCACGAGCTGTCGCTTGCCAATGCGCTCGGCATCTTCGGCTCGATCGACATGAACCGCAACGACTACCAGTCGGGCTGGGATACCGACCAGTTCCCGAACAATGTCCCGGAAATGGCGCTTGCCTTCTATCAGGTCCTCGCAGGCGGCGGCTTCACCACCGGCGGCACCAACTTCGACGCCAAGCTGCGCCGTCAGTCGATCGACCCGGCAGACCTGCTGATCGGTCACATCGGCGGCATGGATTGCTGCGCTCGTGGCCTGAAGGCTGCGGCGAAGATGATTGAGGACAAGGCGCTCTCCGGCCCGCTCGACGCCCGCTATGCCGGCTGGAAGACCGCTGAAGGCCAGAAGCGCCTCACCAGCATGTCGCTGGATGATCTTGCCTCTTACGTCGAACAGAACGACCTGAACCCGAAGCCACGCTCGGGCCAGCAGGAACTGCTCGAAAACATCGTAAACCGTTACGTCTGAGGGCGGCTCGACACTTCCAAGGGGCGCTTCGGCGCCCCTTTTGCGTAGAGCACCCTTGAGCCATCTCAGAATTGAGACAATCAGAAGTGCGACATTTTGCCGACGCCGTCACAAGAAGTCATCTACAAGAACTAAAATTCATAATAAAAACAATATTATAAACATCAACGCCCAATATCCGGCCGAAGTTTTATTCAGCCATTCTTAACTATGAAAATCTAACACTGCCTCCAAATCGCGTGCCTTTCCTGCCGACATGACGTCGAAGCTGCAGCCCGCATGTTTCTCTCAGATGTCAAAGGATGGCAGCATGACTGCAAATGGTTCCGTGAGTCGCGATCTTAGCGATCGGCTTGATTTCGTTGGCTTGGGTAAGGCCGAGCGTGAGGCTCTGCGCCAGGCAAAGCCTGTCATTACCGCATCGCTCGATAGCGCACTTGAAACCTTCTACAAGAAGGCGACAGCCCATCCGGTAACGTCCAAGTTCTTTTCCAGCGACGCCCATGTGAAAAGCGCCAAGTCGCGTCAGGCAAAGCATTGGGAAACCATCGCAAGCGCCGATTTCGATGCCGGCTATGTCGAAGCCGTTACGGCTGTCGGCAAGGTTCACGCCCGCCTCGGGCTTGAGCCGCGCTGGTACATCGGCGGTTACGCGATGATCGTTGAATCAATCGTTCGCGCCGTCGTCGAAAAGCATATGGACGGCTTCCTTTACCGGAAGAAAGCGAAAGATATCAGCCTCGACATTACCTCCGTCATGAAGGCCGCCTTCATCGATATGGACTATGGCATCTCCGTCTATCTCGAAGCGCTTCAGGAGGCGCGAGAGAAATCCGAGGCCGAACGTCGCGCGCTCGCCGACCAGCAGGATCACGCGATGCAGGCGATCGAATCCTCACTCTCCCGCCTCGCCAAAGGCGACCTCACCGCCGCGATCCATGAAGAACTGGCGCCGCAATTTGCGACCATGAAAGCGAACTTCAACAGCGCCCTTGCCACACTCGACGGAGCCCTCGGCTCGATTGTACAGGCCGCCGACGAAACCGCAGGTAACGCCAGCGAACTTGTCACCGGCACCGACAACATGGCTCACCGCACAGAACAGCAAGCGGCATCGCTTGAGCAGACCGCAGCAGCACTCGAAGAGATCACCACGATCTCCAAGGAATCGGCAATCCGTACGGAAGAAGCCCGCCGCGTCGTCGGCCATGCTACAAGCGAAGCGCGCAAGTCCGGCGAAGTGGTCGAACAGGCGGTCTCCGCCATGAGCGCAATCGAGGATTCCTCGCGCCGCATCACCCAGATCATCGGCGTGATCGACGAGATCTCGTTCCAGACCAACCTTCTGGCGCTCAATGCCGGCGTCGAGGCTGCCCGCGCCGGAGAAGCCGGCAAAGGTTTCGCCGTCGTTGCCCAGGAAGTGCGCGAACTCGCCCAGAAATCCGCCGACGCCGCCAAGGAAATCAAGGGCCTGATCGACAAGTCTTTCGCCGACGTGCTGCGCGGTGTGACCCTCGTCAACCAGACCGGGGAAGCGCTCAGCAACATCGGCGAGCAGGTTGCGCATATCAACGGCCACATCGACGCGATCACCAGCTCGGCCCGTGAACAGGCGATCGGCATCGGTGAGATCAACAAGGCCATCGGCAGCATGGATCACATGACCCAGCAGAACGCTGCCATGGTCGAGCAGACCAACGCCGCCACCCACAACCTGATGCGCGTCAGCACGACGCTAACGGAACTGGCGGCGCAATTTACGGTTTCGAATGGACAGGCTGGAGCCAGTGTGCAGCGTTCGGCTGCCCGCCGTTACGGCTAAAATATTGGATTGGGAAATTTATCAAGCGTTGCCTCGAAAGATCAACGCTTGATCCACTGACGCGAAGGCGCCGCAACGGAATTGCGCACCACCAAATCCGGCCGCAGCAGGATTTCCGTTTCCGCCGGTTGCCCGTCGGAGAGAAGCTCAAGCAACAGAGCCATGGCATGTTTGCCGATCAGCGTCCGAGGCTGCCGGATCGTCGTCAGTGCCGGTGACATGAAGGATGCTTGCGGCACATCATCAAAACCGGTTACGGAAAAATCACGCGGGATATCATAGCCACGGGCGCCCAGCCCGATCATCACGCCGATGGCCGTCTGGTCGTTGACACACATGAAGGCCGTCGGCAGCGTGTCGCGCATGAAAAGCTGCTCGACGGCAAGCCGCCCGCTCTCGATCGTGCCGTCGCCTTCGAAGATGGTGCGCAGATCGTTCGGAACCCCTGCGGCATCAAGACCGGCATCATAACCCATGCGTCGCCGGCTATAGGCAAGCCGCGTGCGGGAATCTCCGATGAAGGCAATCTTTCGGTGGCCTTCCGCCAGGAGCAGATCGACCACCTTGCGTGCACCTTCGGTATCATCAACGCCGACATAGGGAATACCGCCATTGAAGACCGGCTCGAACACGCCGACGCTCGGCGGCAAACGTGCGGTCATTGTCTGGTGGCCAAACGGCAAAATGCCGGTGAACAGGATCAGGCCTGCCGCCTGATTGGAATTCAGGAACTTCAGATATTCAAGGCCGCGTTGCGCATCGTTCTGCGTATGGCCGATCAGCACGCCATAGCCATGCGATCGCGCCTCGTTCTCAAGGCCCACGAGAATATTGGAAAAATTGGGGTCGCCGATATCGGGCGCCACCACAAGAATCATATTGGAGCGGCCGAGCCTGAGGCTGCGTGCCATGGCGTTGGTCGTATAGCCGGTGATAGCGATAGCCTGGCTGACCTTGAGACGCGTCGAGTTGGCAACCTTTTCCGGCGTGTGGATCGCGCGCGAGACGGTCGCGATCGAAACCTCGGCGATCCGGGCGACGTCTTCAATGGTTGCCGGGTTGGAATTCGACACTGCGCTCTGCCTTGAATTTAGTCTCGGCGGGACACTACACAGAGTTCCCGGGAGGTCAAAGGCCAGCTGGAAATATTCCGTGATATGTCCCGATGTAAACCTTTACATGCCTTATGTAAAGGTTTACATACACCTCAAGCGGATGGGAGCCGCAGGGAGGACGTCATGAATTCGCAGATCGTCGGAGATGGCATTTCCGTGCTGTCCGCGAGGAGAATAAGCAAGTCTTTCAATGGCGTGCAGGTTCTCTTCAGTGTCGATTTCGATTTGCGCGCAGGCGAAATTCACGCCCTGATGGGCGAAAATGGTGCCGGCAAGTCCACTCTCGTCAAAATCCTATCCGGTTTCGAACAACCAACCTCGGGCGAAATCCTGCTCGATGGCAAGCCCGTGAAGCTGCCGCCGAATGGTGCCGCCGAGGCGCTCGGCATCGTCATCATCCACCAGGAATTCAATCTCGCAGAACATCTGACGGTTACCGAAAGCCTGTTTCTGGGCCGTGAAGTGACGCGGTTCGGCATGCTCGATCGCAAATATATGCGGAGTGAGACCCGCCGCGTGCTCGATGTGCTCGGCTCGCATGTCGATGAAAACGCCATGATCAGCAGCCTTGCCATCGCTGACAAGCAGATGGTCGAGATTGCCAAGGCCATCAGCCGCGATGCCCGGATCATCTTCATGGATGAGCCTACCGCCGTGCTGTCCCGCGAAGAAACCAATTATCTCTTCAAGCAGGTGCGCAAGCTGCGCGACAAGGGCACAAGCTTCGTCTTCGTGTCGCATAAGCTCGACGAGGTCATGGAACTGACCGACCGTGTCACCGTGCTGCGCGATGGCCAGTGGATCAAGACATCGCCTACCGCCATCCTCGACGGCGAATCCATCGCCCAGCTGATGGTCGGCCGTGAACTGTCGAAGCTTTTTCCGGCCAAGAGCGAGCCGGATGTCGATGAGGAGATCACGCTCAGCGTCAGCGGCCTTTCGACCGGCTATGTTCATGACGCAAGCTTCGAAGTCCGCAAGGGCGAGATCCTCGGCTTTTCCGGGTTGATCGGCTCGGGCCGGACGGAACTGATGGAGGCCGTCGCGGGGCTACGGTCCCGTCATGCTGGCGACGTCATTATCCGGGGTGAAGCCGTAACCTCTGGCGATCCCCATGCCGCAAATCGCTGCGGCCTTGCTTACATGACCAAGGATCGCAAGTCGAAAGGCCTGCTTCTGAATTCCCGTATGACGGCGAACCTGACGCTGCAGTCGCTCGATAAGCATGGCAAGCTCGGCTATCTGAGCCCCGCCAGCGAGGCCGCCGCATTGGACAAGGCACGCCGTCGGTTCGACATTCGCGTGCGCGACGGTAATGTTGTCGCCGGTCGCATGTCCGGCGGCAACCAGCAGAAGCTGCTACTCGCCAAGGTTATGGAAACCGAGCCGGAGATCATCATCATCGATGAGCCCACACGCGGCATCGATGTCGGCACCAAGCAGCAGATCTATCATTTCATCTCGGCGCTCGCCCGCGACGGCCGCTCGATCATCGTCGTATCCTCGGAAATGCCCGAGGTGATCGGCCTTTGTACCCGTGTCGCAATCATGCGCGAGGGTCGTATCGTCGGGATGCTTGAAGGCGATGAGATCAACGAGCAGGAAATCATGCGCTACGCCGCAGGACTGAAGAAAAAAGCAGCAGCCTGACAAAGCACGAAGATGCTCGCGGGCGAGAGTTTGTCAGGGAAAAGTGGAATCCGGTTTTCCCGAAAGGACAAAAGAAAACCAGACTTCATCCGGTTCCGCCGAACCTGATGAAGTCTGGAAACAAAATTCCCAAAACAATGGGACGGGAGGTTGGTTTGGACATGAGTGCAAATGAGGAAATCCGTGAGATCCGGCGCCGAAGCTGGCGGGACGTCGATCTGAGGGCGGTGGCTCCCTTTGCGGCGCTGATCCTGCTTCTGATCGTCGGGGCCCTCGTCAATCCGAACTTCATCGGCATCACGAACCTCGCCAATGTCGCGACGCGCAGCGCCTTCATAGCGATCATCGCCGTTGGCGCAACCTTCGTCATCTCGTCCGGCGATCTCGATCTTTCGGTCGGCTCGATGGTGGCCTTCGTCGCTAGCATTATGATCCTGTTCATGAATTCCGGCGTGATCGCCGATCCGGCCCTGATGCTGACGGCGGCAGTCGCCTTCACGATCATTGTCGGTGCCGCCTGCGGTCTCTTGAATGGCCTTATCACCACGGTCGGACGGATCGAGCCTTTCATCGCAACGCTTGGAACGATGGGCATCTATCGCGGCCTGACGACATGGCTGTCGCAAGGCGGAGCAATTACCCTGCGCGATCCCGCGCTGCAGGAAATGTATCGCCCGGCCTATTTCGGCTACATCCTCGGCGTGCCGGTTCCGATCGTCGTCATTCTCGCCGTGACCGCTGTTGCCGCCTTCATCCTCTACCGCACGCGCTATGGCCGCCATGTGGTCGCCGTCGGCTCGAACAGCGATGTCGCCCGTTATTCCGGCATTCCGGTCAACCGTGTCCGCACCATCGCCTTCGTCATTCAGGGTCTTTGCGTCGCAATCGCCGTGCTGCTCTATGTACCGCGTCTCGGCTCGACGTCCGCGACAACCGGCATCCTCTGGGAGCTGCAGGCAATCACCGCCGTCGTCGTTGGCGGCACCGCGCTAAAAGGTGGCGCGGGCCGTGTCTGGGGCACGATCTGCGGCGCCTTCATCCTTGAGCTCGTCGGCAACATCATGCTGCTGTCGAACTTCATCAGCGAATATCTGATCGGCGCCATCCAGGGTGCGATCATCATCATTGCGATGCTCGTCCAGCGCTCGCTGGTACGGAAATCGTAACTTCCGGCCATTCCGGCACACGCGTGGAGCGCGTGCGGAATGATTGGGAGACAAGGAGATAAGGCATTCCCGGTTCAGGAGAGAACGGGAGCGCTTGAGCCGGGTTCTTGGGTCGCCCGGCGCTGATTGTAGACCCGAAACACTAGGGAGAGAGAAACATGCGTAAAGGACTATTGGGCGTTGCAGCCATCGCCATCATGGCGTTTGCTGGCGTGGCCCACGCTGAAGACAAGAAGGTCACGATCGGCGTTTCGATCCCGGCCGCCGACCACGGCTGGACCTCGGGTGTGGTCTTCCACGCCGAGCGCGTCGCCAAGCTGCTCATGGAACAGCATCCGGGCCTCAACGTCATCGTCAAGACGTCGCCGGATCCGGCAAGCCAGGCGAATGCCGTGCAGGACCTTGAAACCCAGGGCATCGACGCCCTCGTGATCCTGCCGTCCGACCCGGATCCGCTGGTCAACGCCATCAAGGAAGTCAAGGGCAAGGGCACTTTCGTCGCCATCGTCGACCGCGCACCGTCGGTCAACGACAATACGGTTCGTGACCTCTACGTCGCGGGCAACAACCCGGCGCTCGGCCAGACGGCTGGCGAATACATCAAGGCAACGACGCCGGACGCTGAAGTCGTCATCATCCGCGGCCTGCCGATCCCGATCGACCAGCAGCGCCAGGACGGCTTCGACAAGGGTATCGAAGGCTCCAACGTCAAGGTTCTCGACCGCCAGTTCGGCAACTGGAACCGTGACGATGCCTTCAAGGTCATGCAGGACTACCTGACCAAGTACCAGAAGATCGACGTCGTATGGTGCCAGGACGATGACATGGCTGTCGGCGTTCTCCAGGCCATCGAGCAGGCCGGCCGCACCGACATCCAGTATGTCGTCGCGGGCGCAGGCTCCAAGGACATGATCAAGAAGGTCATGGACGGCGACAAGATGATCCCGGTCGACGTGCTCTATCCGCCGGCAATGGTTGGCACCGCGCTCGAAATGACCGTCGCCAACTTCTACGGCCAGGTTCCGGTTCGCGGCACCTACACGATCGACGCGACGCTGGTCACCAAGGACAACGCGAAGGACTTCTACTTCCCGGACTCCCCGTTCTGATCTGATTTTGAGCTTGGGCTGCCCGCAGCGTAACGTTGCGGGCAGCTTTTCGTTTTGACGGTGACTTTCTGAAATTTCTGGCCCCGGCCGGATTGTCCGCCCGCGCAAACATGCTAGCCTCCCCTCGTTCTGCAACGTTTCAGGTTTAGCAGTTTCTGCCAGAGGTACGTACGGCAGAAGTCATTTGAAGAAGAATTAGGTCGTCTGGGTTCAGTGGCGACCATCGACGGAGGAAACCACAGATGAAGACCATCAAGGGCCCCGCCCTTTTTCTTGCCCAGTTTGCCGGCGATGCCGCACCGTTCAATTCCTGGGATTCCATCACCAAATGGGCTACCGACATCGGCTATAAGGGCGTGCAGGTCCCGAGCTGGGACAGCCGCTTCATTGACCTGAAAAAGGCCGCCGAATCCAAGACCTATTGCGAAGAATTCGCGGGCAAGGCGCGCGAGAACGGCGTCGAGGTCACCGAACTTTCGACCCACCTGCAGGGCCAGCTCGTTGCCGTTCATCCCGCCTATGACGAAGCCTTCGATGGCTTTGCTGCCCCCGAAGTGCGCGGCAATCCCAAAGCCCGTCAGGAATGGGCCGTCGATCAGGTGAAGCTGGCACTGACTGCTTCCAAGAACCTCGGCCTGGATGCGATGGCGAGCTTCTCCGGTGCGCTCGCCTGGCCCTTCGTCTATCCGTGGCCGCAGCGCCCGGCCGGGCTGGTCGAGACCGCCTTCGACGAACTTGCTCGCCGCTGGAAGCCGATCCTCGATCACGCCGAAGATTGCGGTGTCGATGTCTGCTACGAAATCCATCCCGGCGAAGACCTGCATGACGGCATCACCTACGAGATGTTCCTGGAGCGCACCGGCAACCACGCCCGCGCCAACATGCTCTACGATCCGTCGCACTACGTGCTGCAGTGCCTCGACTATCTGGAAAACATCGACATCTACAAGGACCGCATCAAGATGTTCCACGTCAAGGACGCGGAATTCAACCCAACGGGACGCCAGGGCGTCTATGGCGGCTTCCAGGGCTGGGTCAACCGCGCCGGCCGCTTCCGCTCGCTGGGTGACGGTCAGGTCGATTTTGGCGCGATCTTCGCCAAGATGGCGGCCAATGATTTTGCCGGCTGGGCCGTGGTCGAGTGGGAATGCGCGTTGAAGCACCCGGAAGACGGCGCGCGTGAAGGTGCGGAATTCGTCAAGCACCACATCATCCGCGTGACGGAAAAGGCTTTTGACGATTTCGCCGATGCCGGAACGGATGACGCCGCCAACCGTCGCATGCTGGGGCTTTAAGCTTTCCCGGCGCGGAGAGATACCCCCTGTCGGCGTTGCCGACAGGGGGTATCTCTCCGCAAGCACAAAAACCAAATTCAGGAGACACAACATGGCTATCGAAGGCAGCAGCACTGAACCGCGCGAAAAGCGTATACGGCTCGGTATGGTTGGCGGCGGTTCCGGAGCGTTCATCGGCGGCGTGCATCGCATGGCGGCCCGGCTCGACGATCATTTCGAACTCGTCGCCGGCGCCCTCTCCTCGACTCCGGAAAAGGCCAAGGCCTCCGGCCTCGAACTCGGTCTCGATCCATCGCGCACCTATTCCGATTTCAAGGAAATGGCGATCCGCGAAGCCAAGCTGAAGAACGGCATAGAGGCCGTGGCAATCGTCACGCCGAACCACGTGCATTATGAAGCGGCAAAGGAATTCTTGAAGCGCGGCATCCACGTCATTTGCGACAAGCCGCTGACCTCGACATTGCCCAATGCCCGGAAGCTGAAGAAGATCGCCGATGAAAGCGACGCGCTCTTCGTGCTCACCCACAACTACACCGGCTACCCGATGGTGCGTCAGGCCCGCGAGATGGTGCTGAATGGCGATCTCGGCCCGATCCGCCTCGTGCAGATGGAATATCCGCAGGACTGGCTGACGGAAAACATCGAGCAATCCGGCCAGAAGCAGGCCTCCTGGCGCACAGACCCGGCCCGCTCCGGTGCCGGTGGCTCGACCGGCGATATCGGTACCCACGCCTACAACCTCGGCGCCTTCGTTTCCGGCCTCGAGCTGGAAGAGCTCGCTGCCGATCTCGACAGCTTCGTCGAAGGTCGAGCGCTGGATGACAACGCCCATGTGATGATGCGCTTCAAGGCCAAGGACGGCCAGCGCGCCAAGGGTATGCTCTGGTGCAGCCAGGTCGCCCCCGGCAACGAGAATGGCCTGATGGTTCGTGTCTACGGCACCAAGGGCGGCATCGAATGGGTGCAGAAAGATCCGAATTATCTCTGGTACACGCCCTTCGGCGAACCGAAGCGCCTGATCACCCGTGCCGGCGCCGGCGCCAGCGGCGCTGCCGCCCGCGTTTCGCGCATCCCCTCCGGCCACCCTGAGGGTTATCTCGAAGGTTTCGCCAATATCTACAGCGAAGCCGCCCGCGCCATCTACGCCAAGCGCAAGGGCGAAAAGCTCGATCCGGCCGTCATCTATCCGACCATCAATGACGGCTTGAAAGGCATGATGTTTGTCGATGCCTGCGTGCAGTCGTCGAAACGCAATGGCGCCTGGATCAAAGTCTAGGATTACCGTTGGAGACGGCTCTGCCGGAAGCGGCAGGGCTGTCACTTTCCGCTTGATGTCATCATCTTGTTATTGACTTTTGATCGCGTGGCTTTACTGCAACGTTGCAGATTTCAGAGCAGACGCGGCGTTCTCTCCGCCGCCAACCGAAGAGAACCATCGTGATCGATCCCAAGACCCTCGCCCAGCGTTTCCCCGGCGATTTCCTGTTCGGTGTCGCGACCGCCTCCTTCCAGATCGAGGGTGCATCGAAGACCGATGGCCGCAAGCCCTCCATCTGGGATGCATTTTCCAACATGCCGGGCCGCGTCCACAACCGCGATAACGGCGACATCGCCTGCGACCATTACAACCGGCTGGATGACGATCTCGACCTGATCCAGAGCCTCGGTGTGCAGGCCTATCGCTTCTCGATCGCGTGGCCGCGCATCGTGCCGGAGGGCACCGGACCGATCAACGAGAAGGGCCTGGACTTCTACGACCGCCTCGTCGATGGCCTGAAGGCGCGCAACATCAAGGCCTTTGCGACACTCTACCATTGGGATTTGCCACTCGCGCTGATGGGCGACGGCGGCTGGACGGCACACTCGACCACCCATGCCTTCCAGCGCTACGCCAAGACGGTGATCTCTCGTCTCGGCGACCGACTGGACGCTGTTGCGACCTTCAATGAACCCTGGTGCTCCGTCTGGCTCAGCCATCTCTACGGCATCCATGCGCCGGGCGAGCGCAACATGGATGCGGCCCTTCATGCGATGCACTATACCAACCTCGCCCATGGCCTTGGCGTTTCCGCGGTGCGCGACGTACGGTCGGACCTGCCTGTCGGCATCGTCATCAACCCGATGCACGTCTATGCCGGCAGCGACAGCGTCGCGGACCAGGCAGCCGCCGAACGCGCCTTCGACTTTCACAATGGCGCCTTTTTTGGCCCAATCTTCAAGGGCGAATATCCGGAAAGCCTCCTCTCCGCGCTTGGCAACCGAATGCCGAAGGTGGAAGCCGAGGACATGGCCGTTATCTCGCAAAAACTCGACTGGTGGGGTGTCAACTACTACACGCCGATGCGCGTCTCCGACGATCCGACCCCATCAGCGGAATTCCCGGCGACGGTCAACGCCAAACCGGTCAGCGACATCAAGACCGATATCGGCTGGGAGGTCGTTCCGCAGGCGCTGGGCGATCTTATCCGCACACTGAACGAACGCTACAGTCTCCCAGACTGCTACATCACCGAAAACGGCGCCTGCTACAACATGGGCCTTGAGAACGGCATCGTCGACGATCAGCCGCGCCTCGACTATATCGCTGACCATCTCGCCGTCACCGCCGAGCTGATCAAGGAAGGCTATCCGATGAAAGGCTATTTCGCCTGGAGCCTGATGGACAATTTCGAATGGGCGGAAGGTTACACGATGCGCTTCGGCATCGTCCATGTCGATTACGATACCCAGGTCCGCACCATCAAGAAGAGCGGTCACTGGTACAAGGAACTGGCCGAACAGTTCCCGAAGGGCAACCACAAGCCCGGTTGATCCTCAAAGGCCGGTGGCCATGCCACCGGCCTAATCCCGATCCATCTTCCGGTCATTCCACGGCGATTATCTCGGTCCACGCAAGAATTATCCGGCGGTTTACGGTTACTTGGAAAATTTTCGCTGGATCGGCAGCGAAAATGCGCGCATTAGAGAGCCATCTTGAGCGCCGCTACTTACATTCGGCGCGAATTTCATGGCGGGGCAACCGGATGCTGGGCAACTGGCAATGTTGGCGAATGTGCGAGAGCTGCAAGGGCTGATTGCCCTTTCTGCGGCGCCATTGCGCGCATCCACTGCCTTGCCCGTTTCATTGCCCGAGAGTTTCCATGCCCATACCAGTTTCCGTGAATGTTTCCCTGCGGAGGGACGTCCAATGACGACATCCTCCCTGTCCCCCATGGTTTCGTTCACCGGTGTCTCGAAGCACTTCCCGGCCAGCGGCTCGGGTGCTGCCTTCACCGCGCTCGACGGCATCGATTATTCCGTCGCCAAGGGCTCGATCACCGGCATCATCGGCCGCTCCGGCGCCGGCAAGTCGACGCTGATCCGCCTCGTCAACGGACTGGAGCATGCGTCGAACGGCAAGGTGCTGGTCGATGGCGTCGATGTCGGCGCGCTCGATGAAGCGGGCTTGCGCACCCTGCGCCGCTCGATCGGCATGATCTTCCAGCATTTCAACCTGCTGTCTTCGCGCACCGTCTTCGACAATGTCGCGCTGCCGCTCGAAATCGCCGGTGTCGGCAAGGCCGCAATTGAAAAGCGCGTGCGGCCCCTGCTCGATCTCGTCGGCCTTGACGACAAGCATGCGCGTTATCCATCCGAGCTTTCCGGCGGCCAGAAGCAGCGCATCGGCATTGCCCGGGCCCTGGCGACCGAGCCCAAGCTCCTGCTCTCCGACGAGGCAACCTCGGCGCTCGATCCGGAAACCACCCAGTCGATCCTCGATCTCCTGAAGACCATCAACGCCGATCTCGGCCTGACCGTGCTGCTGATCACCCATGAGATGGAAGTGGTCAAAGCCGTGACCTCCGATGTCGCCGTCATCGACCGCGGCCGCATCGTCGAGAGCGGACGCACCTTCGATGTCTTCACCCAACCTTCGCATGAAACGACCCGAGCGCTTCTCTCCGGCCTGCCCGGCTCGAAGCTGCCGGAAGCGCTGGCGCGCAACCTGAAACAGAGCCCGTCGGCAGGCGACCGCGCCGTCGTGCGCCTGACCTTCTTCGGTGCGACAGCCGAACGCCCGCTCGTCTCGCAGCTGATCAGTTCGGTAGGCACCGAGGTCAACATTATCGCCGGCACCATTGATGAGATCGGCGGCGAACCCTATGGCTCGCTGGTCGTCGCCTATGCTGCAACGCCGGAAACCTCCGGCCGCGCAGAACGCTTCTTTGCCGAAAACGGTCTTGTTACGGAGGTGCTCGGCTATGTCGCCTGATCTTCTGCTTCTCATCGGCAAGGCCACGCTCGATACCTTGCGCATGGTCGCCATCGCCGGCCTGATCGGCTCGCTGATCGGCCTGCCGATCGGCGCGTTTCTGGCAACGAGCGGTCGTGGCGAGCTTTTCCCGGCGCCGAATATCAACCGCATCGTTGGCCTGATCATCAACGCCACCCGCTCCACGCCTTTCATCATCCTCGTGGTCGCGATCATCCCGCTCACGCGGCTGATCACCGGCACCTCGATCGGCACCAAGGCCGCGATCGTGCCGCTGACCATCGCAACGATCCCCTTCGTCGCCCGCCTCGTCGAAGCGGCGATCCGGGAGGTCGACAAGGGCCTCATCGAAGCGGCACGTGCCATGGGAGCCACGCCGACGCAGATCGTCTTCAAGGTGTTGCTCGCCGAAGCACGCCCGGCCCTGACGCTGGCGCTCACCATGACGCTTGTCAGCCTGATCGGCTATTCGGCCATGGTCGGCGCCGTCGGCGGCGGGGGCTTAGGCGATCTCGGCATCCGCTACGGCTACCAGCGCTTCATGCCGGATGTGATGCTGGTCGTCGTCATCGTGCTGATCGTGCTGGTGCAGCTCGTGCAGAGCGCCGGCGATGCACTCGCCCGTCGCTTCGACAAGAAAAGCCGCAAATCTTAGATCCAGTTTCTACCCACGGGCCGGGGAGACGAATCCCAGTCTCCGGTCCACCTTCATAAAGGAGTACCCCATGAAGAAATTCATCCTCGCCGCTTCGCTGGCGCTGGCTGTCGCAACCGGCGCTGCCCAGGCAGAATCAATCAAGGTCGGCGTCACGTCGGGCGAGCACGCGCAGATCATGGAAAAGGTCAAGGAAGTCGCGGCAAAGAAGGGTCTCGACATCGAGATCCTCGAGTTCTCCGACTATGTTGTGCCGAACCAGGCACTGGCTGATGGTGACCTCAACGCCAACTCTTTCCAGCACCAGCCCTACCTCGACAATCAGATCGCCGATCGCGGTTTCGATCTGGTCAGCATCGGCAAGACCATCACGACCCCGATGGGCGTCTATTCAAAGAAGGTGAAGAGCCTCGGTGAGCTGGCTGATGGCGCAACCGTCGCCATTCCGAACGACCCGACCAACGGTGGCCGCGCGCTGCTCATTCTCGCCAAGGAAGGCCTGATCAAGGTCAAGCCGGAAGCCGGCCTGAAGGCAGGCCCGGCCGACGTGATCGAAAATCCGAAGAACATCCAGTTCTCCGAACTCGACGCCGCCCAGCTTCCGCGCTCGCTCGATGACGTCGATGCCGCCGTCATCAACACCAACTACGCCATGGAAGCTGGCCTGCATCCGAAGACGGATGCCATCGCCATCGAGAGTGCCGAATCGCCCTATGCAAACGTGATCGTCGTGAAGAGCGCCGACAAGGATGCGCCCTGGGCCAAGACCTTGGTCGAGGCCTATCACGACGACAGCATCAAGGCTTTCATCAATGACGAGTTCAAGGGCGCCCTGATCCCGTCCTGGTAAGATCGACTGGCAGTTCAAAAAGAAAGCCGCGTGGAGCAATCCGCGCGGCCTTTTCTTATGGTTTGTCGAAAGTGTGGGACTGATCGGCATTCGGTTCAGGCCGATTCGAATGGCGGTCTGTCCTAGTGGCCGCCGCCACCGCCGGGTGCTCCCTGCGGTTTCTTGATCAGCAGGGCGCAGAAAACCAATGCGCCAAACAAGCCTGTCAGGATCAGGAACACATCAATGAACGACAGGACCCAGGCCTGTTGTGTCACGATACCCGACATCTTCTGGATGGCGATGGTTGCACCATCCAGACCATGCGAATTGAAGTTGTTTTCCATGCTCTGCAGACGGTCAAGCGCTTCCGGATTGTTCCACTGCACATGCTCGGAAAGCCGGGCATAGTGCTCCTGCTGGCGCTGGGTCAGGATCGTGTTGATCGCAGCCAGGCCCACGGCGCCGCCGAGGTTTCGCGTCAGGTTGAAGAGACCTGAGGCGCCCCGGATACGATCCGGCGTCAGCGTGCCGAGCGCCACGTTGTTGATCGGCACCATGCAGAGCATCAGGCCGACACCGCGCAGGATCTGCGGGACGAGCAACTCGTAGAAATCCCAGTCGGCTGTCAGCTTGCTCATGATATAGGTGCCTGCCGCAAAGCTTGCGAAACCAATCATCATCATGAAACGCGGATCGAGCTTGGTCGACAGCTTGCCGGCGACCGGCGCCGTGCAGAACATCGCAAGGCCCGAGACGAACATCGTCTCGCCGATCATCAGCGAATCGTAGCCGCGGATGCGCCCGAGATAGAGCGGATAGAGGTAGGTCAGGCCGTAGAGGCCGATACCCATCACGAAGGAGAACAGCGAACCGAAGGCGAAGTTTCGATTTGAGAACGCCCTGAGATCGACCACCGGGAAGTCCACGGTGAAGGCCCTGTAGAAAAACACCAGCGCGCCGATCCCCGAGGCAACCGCCCCCATGAGGATATATTCGTCGCTGAACCAGTCGTTGGCATTGCCTTCTTCCAGCACATATTCGAGCGCACCGAGAAACACGCCCATGGAGAGAAGCCCCCACCAGTCGAACTTCTTGAACAGGCTCAGTTCCGGCTTGTCGAAATCGATCAGGTTCCAGGTCACGATCGTCACGATGATGCCGGGGATGATGTTGACCAGGAACAGCCAGTGCCAGGAGAAGGCGTGGCTGAGATAGCCGCCAACCGTCGGGCCGATGGTTGGCGCAAGCGTAGCGACAAGGCCGATGATCGGCGAGACGATGCTGCGCTTGGATGGGGGGAAGATGGTGAAGGCGGCAGCGAAGACGGACGGGATCATGCCGCCGCCGATAAAGCCCTGCAGTGCGCGGTAGATGATCATCTGGTCGATGTTCGTCGCCGTCGCCGCCAGCGCGCTGGCAATGGTGAAGCCGGCAGCCGATACCGAAAACAGGACGCGCGTCGAGACGATGCGCGCCAGCGTGCCCGAGAGCGGGATCATGATGACTTCGGCGATCAGATAGGAGGTCTGTACCCAGCCGATCTCATCCGATCCCGCGCTCAGGCCCGCCTGGATTTCGGCAAGCGACGCCGAAACGATCTGGATGTCGAGGATCGACATGAACATGCCGAACACCATGGCGAAGAAGGCGATAAGCCGCTTCGGGTCCATGCGCTCTGCGGCGGGCGCGGCTGTCGGCATCGCGCCGGCGGTTGCGGTTGCAGCCATTCGATCCACGCTCCTCGAGCGAAAGCGGTCGTTTTCGGACGGAAAACGACCCGGTTATCAAGATAATGAGACCAGCCGGTTCATGCGGCCCATATCCGTGCAGCTCTCCGAGCCCGGCGGACCATGAAAAAGGGCGGCGCCGGAGCGCCGCCTCTTGTTTACTTGGCGACTGCCGTCTCGCCACTTGAAGGTGCCGTGCGAGTATCGACATCGATGACGACGCTGAGGCCTGCCCGAAGACGACCGCTGTCCAGCACTTCCTGCGGGAAGGAGATGCGGACCGGGACGCGCTGGATGACCTTGGTGAAGTTGCCGGTGGCGTTTTCGGCCGGCAGCAGCGAGAAGACCGAACCGGATGCCGGAGCAAGCGACTCAACCGTACCGATGATCGGCTCTTCGTCGAAAGCATCAACATGGATGCGAACCTTGGAGCCCGGAACCATGTGGGCGATCTGCGTTTCCTTGAAGTTGGCGTCGATATAGAGCTGCGTGACCGGCACCAGGGCTGCGAGCCGCTGACCAGCCGAGACGAGGTCACCTTCCTGCACAGCAAGATTACCAACGATGCCGTCATACGGCGCCTTCAGGACGGTGAAGCCGAGGTCACGCTCTGCCTTGTCGCGGGCAAGCTCAAGCGAACGGACCGTGCTTTCGGCTTCCGCGCGCTGGGCTTGGAGAACCGTGATGTTGGCCTTGGCTGCTGCGATATTGGCATCGCCACCGATCAGATTGGCCTTGGCCTGGTCCAGGGCGACATCAGCCGTGTCCTTGGCAGCAACCGTACCAACGGCCTTCGACTGAAGGTCGCTGGCGCGCTTCTGGTTGGTTTCGGCACCACGAACAGCCGCTTCAAGTGCCACCTTTGATGCCTCTGCCTGGGCAAGGCTCGCATTGGCGCCGGCAATCTGGGCATCGAAGCGCTTGAGCGACAGCTTTTCCGTCGTGATCTGGGCTTCGGCCTGTTCAGCCGCTATTCTGTAGTCACCGTTGTCGATTGTGATCAGCGGGTCGCCCGCTTTCACGCGTTGGTTGGCGATGACATCGACCTTCTCAACATAACCGGAAACCTTCGGCGAGATCGACGTGATATCACCTTCGATATAGGCGTCGTCGGTGGAGATCAGGAAGCGACCATCCGTCCACCAGTCGTAACCATACCAGCCGCCACCGGCCAGCAAGGCGAGACCAACGATTGGCAGCAGGAAGGAGCGGCGCTTCGGCTTGACAGGCGCGCCGGTTGCAGCAGGGGTCGTCGCGGCCTCTACCACGGGCGCAGCCGTATCCTTTGCCTCGGGCGCTGCGGTTTCCACCTCGTTCTCCGCGTTGAACTCTTCGTCCACGGGACGAACGTGAGCAGCACCGGTTTTCTTTGATACGGACATATTGCGCGACCAGCCCTTATATGGGAAATTTCGAACCAAACCGTTCGGTTCGATTGACATAGTGCGAATAAACGCACATATCAAGTGAAATCGAACCGAACGGTTCGAAAAGTTAACGACGCGACAACAAAATATAAGCCTGGAGGAAAATACGTGAGCAACACCGCCGAAGTCCAAGACGAGATGGCCGCAGGCTGTCCTGCTGGCCGAAGGGTTGCCGGTGAAGATCCCGCCAAACGCGAACAGATTATAGAAGGCGCCAAGCGCGTCTTCATGCAGGGCGGCTTCGATGCCGTCTCGATGAACGACATCACGAAAGAGGCCGGCGTTTCGAAAGGCACGATCTATGTTTACTTCGAAAACAAGGAAGACCTATTTGCCGCGATGATCCAGCAGGAACGCAGCCGCATCGTTGCAACGGTGAAGCATGTGCTGGACGAAGACAAACCGCTGCGAGAAACCCTGATGGAATTCGGCGTGACGCTCGCAAGCCACATCACCGCCGACCACACCATTCGGGCCATGCGCATCGTGCTCGGCGTCACCGACCGCATGCCGCAGCTTGCCTGCGGCTTCTTCGGCGCCACGCCGGAAAACGGTCACACCGTTCTCCATGCCTTCCTTGAGAGAAAGGTAGAAGCCGGAGAGCTTTCCATCCCGGATACTGATCTCGCCTCACGTCAGTTCATTGAGATGGCGATGGCTGGCATGTTCAAACAGCGACTCTTCGGCGTCATGACGGAGCCGCCAACGCGCGAACTCCTTGAGTACACAGTTTCATCTGCAGCTGATGTTTTCCTGAAGTCCTATCTTCCCGAGCACGGTTGATTTGCCCCACCGCTGAAGGCACAGTCGGCCGTCAGTGGAGGAGCTTGATGGAAACCAACGCACAACTTTCACCGCGCGTGGCCGGATCGCCAGCAATGCTGATGGCCGGCATGGTGCGCGAATACACGATGGGCAAGATCGAGGGCATTCCTGCCCAGTGGCAGGAGTTCAACCGCTCGGCAGATATGATTGCCGATCCCGTCGGCGCTGTGGCCTATGGCATCTGCACCCACGAAGACGGCAAGGAGGGGCACTTCCTCTATCATACGGCGATGGAAGTGTCGGGGCCTTCTCAGCTTCCCGCCGGATTCGAGTTCTTGAGTCTTCCGGCTCGCGTTTACGCGGTCTTCAGCCATGATGGCCACGTTTCCGGCATCGCGCCACTCATTCAGCGCATCTTTTCCGAATGGCTGCCGGCGTCCGATTTTCGGCACGGTTCCTTTCCCGACATGATCGAGCGCTATGACCAACGTTTCGATCCCGCAACCGCCACCGGCGTCACCGAAATCTGGATTCCGATCGAGAGTTAACGGTATATCGCAGCCCTTGCGGTACCTTCCCGCTTGCAAGAGCAGCAATGCTTCATACATAGGCTGCTCCATGCGCGGTTGCTTAAAAGCGGTGCGACACATGTAATTTCGATTGATCCATCGAGGAAGGACCGGCTCTGATGCCAGAAATGCTACAGCTTCTCCAGGACCCCACAGCTTGGGTTGCGCTTGTCACTCTGGTCGTCATGGAGGTGGTGCTGGGGATCGACAACCTGATCTTCATCTCGATCCTCACCAACAAGCTGCCGGCGGGACATCGCGAAAGAGCACGCCGCATCGGCATCAGCCTTGCACTCATCATGCGCCTTGCCCTGCTGGGCACGATCGCCTGGATCGTCAAGCTGACGACGCCGGTCTTCGAACTTTACGGCCATGGCTTCTCCTGGAAAGACATGATCCTGATTGCCGGCGGTCTTTTCCTCGTCTGGAAGGCAACCAAGGAAATCCATCACAACGTCGATCCCGCCGATCATAACGAGGATTTCATCGCAAGTTCTGTGACTGCGACCTTTGGCGCTGCCATCGGCCAGATCCTGCTTCTCGATCTCGTCTTCTCGGTCGACAGCATCATCACCGCCGTCGGCATGACCCCGCATCTGCCGATCATGGTGATCGCCGTCATTGCCGCTGTGACCGTGATGCTTGTGGCCGCCGGTCCGCTGGCCCGTTTCATCGAGCGGAACCCAACAATCGTCATGCTGGCGCTTGCCTTCCTACTGATGATCGGCACCACGCTCATTGCCGAAGGCATGGGGCTGCATGTGCCGAAGGGCTATATCTACGCCGCCATGGCCTTCTCGGCCCTCGTTGAAGTACTCAACATGCTGTCGCGCAACAGGCGGCAAAAAGCCGCCGCAGCGAAAGCAGAACACGGAAAATAATGGAAAGCCCCGGGACCTCAAATCCCGGGGCTTTTAAGTTAGGATTGAAGAGGATGCGAGCCGGAAGGGTAAGGAGCTCGTCTGCCGTTTCGTTGGCCACAGGAAGAAATCGGAAAAATTCCCATGTTCTCCGGCGCCCTCGGGTCCGATTGACACAGCCCGCATTCCTCTGCGGAATTAACGAGCGGGCCATGCCATGGTTCCCGTTTTCGATTATTTTTCAGCGATCGCCTTCAGGTTTTCGAGGCCCGCGGCAAAATCCTTGCCGATCATCTCATCCATGCTGAAGACCAGCCCCATGACCTTGGCGATCAACGGCGCCGGACCATCCATCGCCCAGGTGATCGCCGTTCCCGCGGTCGCGGGGATCAGTGTAAAGGTCGCGATATTGTGGGCTTCGAACGGCTTGGAGAAATCGAGTTTGATCACGATCTTCTCCACTGACGATTCGACGATCTCCATTTGTCCGGCACCTGCCTTGCCGCTGCCGCTCCAGGCATAGGTCGCGCCCTGCCCGGCCGGCGCGCCGCTGATCGTGCGGGTCATAGCCGGATCGAGCTTTTCATAGGGCGACCACGCCTGCCATTGATGGAAGTCGTTGATCAACGGCACTATCTTCTCCGGCGGAGCGGCAATGATGATGCTGCGCTCGACATGGAACGTATCCGGCTTCGTCGAAGCAAAGATAACAAGCGCGATAATGGCAAGCACTATCACCGCGAGGACAATCAGAATAGTCTTCAACATAATATGCTCCGATATAGGATAGATCAGGAAAGATTGGCGATGACGGTGGCCATCTTTTCGAGGCTCTGGCTCCAGCCCTCTTCCATGCCGCCGTCAAGCTCCGGCACCAATTCCCTGGTGATCTTCAACACCTGGGTATGAAGCGTCATCTCCGTCCGGTCGCCGATCGCCTGAAACGTCACCGTGTTGAGCAACTCGATCATCTGCGCGCCCGTATCGTCGTCCCAGGTGGTCGTGAAGGCGAAACGCTCGTTTTCAACCACCTCCCTGACGACGCCGTTGGAAGGATTGCGCACGCCGTCGGCACCTTCCATGTGCAGCCGGATAATGCCACCTGGTCTCAAGTCGACTTCGCAGACCGGCGTTGTGTAGCCATGCGGGCCCCACCATTGCGCGAGGTGATACGGGTCGGTCCAGACCTTGTAGACCAGCGCAACGGGCGCGTCGAAGGTCCGTTTCAAGACAAGATTGGCCTTGTCGGCAGGCACATATTCAGCTCGGGCGTCCATTTCCGTCTCCCTCCTGTAGTTTTCGAAGATAGAGATCGAGCCGATCAAGGCTGTGATCCCAGAATTGCCTGTAATTATCGAGCCAGCCCTGCAGGTCCTTCAGCGGACCCGTCTCCAGACGGCAGGGCCGCCACTGCGCCTCGCGACCGCGGCTGATGAGGCCGGCACGTTCCAGCACTTTCAGGTGTTTCGAAACGGCCGGCAAGCTCATCTCGAAAGGTGCCGCCAGCTCGTTGACGGAGGCATCTCCCTGGGCAAGCCGCGCCAGGATCGCCCGCCGCGTTGGATCGGCCAATGCGGCAAAAGTCGCGGTGAGACATTCCTCGCTCATCAGAACTAAACCATATAGTTAATTAACTGATTAGTTAATTACAAAAATCGACGACTGCTGTCAAGCTGGGTTGATCCACCTTCGAAGCCGGTTTTCCTTGACGCGCCGTTGTGAATATGGTCTCACGCCAGCGAATGGATTTTCCCCACTTTTCAGCCCTTCGCGGCATCATCCGGGGCATTTCCTCCCAGAAAAGCATGGCCTTCAGACCGGACCGAAGCATTCCCCGGACGGAAAGCCGAAAGCACATCAAACACGGGCCAGGATCATGACCGACAGACCAGTCCGGGTGCGCATCGCACCTTCCCCCACCGGCGAACCCCATATCGGCACCGCCTACATCGCGCTCTTCAACTACCTCTTTGCCAAAAAGCACGGTGGCGAGTTCATCCTGCGCATTGAGGACACCGACGCGACCCGTTCGACGCCGGAATTCGAGACGAAGGTGCTGGATGCGCTGAAATGGTGCGGGCTCGAATGGTCGGAAGGCCCTGATATTGGCGGCCCTTACGGTCCTTATCGCCAGAGCGACCGCAAGGACCTCTACCTGCCCTACGTCGAGAAGATCATCGAAAACGGCCATGGCTTCCGTTGCTTCTGCACACCTGAACGCTTGACGGAAATGCGCGAAGCTCAGCGCGCCGCCGGCAAGCCGCCGAAATATGACGGTCTTTGCCTGACGCTTTCGGCCGAAGAGGTAACGACCCGCATGGCCGCCGGCGAACCGACCGTCGTGCGCATGAAGATCCCGACCGAAGGCTCCTGCAAGTTCGTCGATGGTGTTTATGGCCCCGTCGATATTCCGTGGGACGCGGTCGATATGCAGGTCCTGCTCAAGGCCGACGGCATGCCGACCTATCACATGGCCAATGTGGTTGATGACCATCTGATGAAGATCACCCATGTGGCGCGCGGTGAGGAATGGCTGTCCTCAGTGCCCAAACATATCCTGATCTACCAGTATCTCAGCCTCGAGCCGCCGGTGTTCATGCACCTGTCGTTGATGCGCAATGCCGACAAGTCGAAGCTGTCGAAGCGTAAGAACCCGACCTCGATTTCCTACTACTCCGCCCTCGGCTACCTGCCGGAAGCGGTTATGAACTTCCTCGGCCTGTTCTTCATGCAGATCGCCGAAGGCGAAGAGCTGCTGACCATGGACCAGCTCGCCGAAAAGTTCGATCCGGAAAACCTGTCCAAGGCCGGCGCGATCTTCGATATCCAGAAGCTCGATTGGCTAAACGGCCGCTGGCTGCGCGAAGGTCTTTCGGAAGAGGAATTCCGTGGCCGCGTTCTCGCCTGGGCAATGGAAAACGACCGTATCAACCAGGGCCTCAAGCTGTCGCAGTCGCGCATCACCAAACTTGGTGATCTGCCCGACCTCGCGGGCTTCCTGTTCAAATCCGATCTCGGCCTTGATGCGTCTTCCTTCGCCAAGGTGAAATCCTCGCCGGAAGAACTGGTTGCGATCTTCAACGAGGTACAGCCGTCGCTGGAAAAGATCCTCGAATGGAATGTCGAGGCCATCGAAGCCGAACTGCGCGCCGTCGCCGACCGCCTGGAAAAAAAGCTGAAGGTGGTTGTCGCGCCGCTGTTCATCGCCGTTTCCGGCTCGTCGCGTTCGCTGCCGCTGTTTGATTCAATGGCCATTCTCGGCCGTTCTGTCGTGCGCCAGCGCCTGAAGGTCGCCGGCCAGGTCGTGGCCTCCATGGCCGGCAGTGGAAAGTAAGGAAGATCATGACAGACAAGACCGAAACCGCCCTTTCCTCCGACGTCACGGAAGTTCGCGCCCAGAAGCTGAAGATGCTGCGCGAGCAGATCGGCGACGTCTATCCGGCGCATTTCCACCGCACGATCACCAATGGCGAGCTGGCCGAGAAATACGAGAGCCTTGAGCCGGACACCGAGACACAGGACATCGTCACCGTCGCCGGCCGCGTCTATTCCTCGCGCAATTCCGGCATGTTCGTGGACATCCGTGACGCCTCGGGCAAGATCCAGATCTTCAGCCACAAGGACACGACACCGGAAGAAGCCCGCGCGCTTCTGCCGATGATCGATATCGGCGACATAATCGGCGTGACGGGTGTCGTGCGCCGCACCAAGCGCGGCGAGCTGACGATCAACGCACGTGAGATCACCATGCTGACCAAGTCGCTGCTGCCGATGCCGGAAAAGTGGCATGGCCTTTCCGACATCGAGCTGCGCTATCGCAAGCGTCACCTCGACATCATGACCAATGACGATTCGAAGCTCCGGTTCCAGCAACGCTCGAAGATCGTTTCCGGCATTCGCCGGTTCATGGAAAACGACGGCTTCATGGAAGTCGAGACACCGATGCTGCATTCGGTCTATGGCGGGGCCACCGCCGAGCCGTTCAAGACGCATCACAACACGCTGAAGCTCGATATGTACCTGCGCATCGCGCCGGAACTGTTTTTGAAGCGCACTCTGGTTTCGGGTCTCACCGACAAGGTGTTCGAGATCAACCGCAACTTCCGCAACGAAGGCGTCTCCACCCGGCACAATCCCGAATTCACGATGATGGAGTGCTACTGGGCCTATGCCGATTACGAGGACATCATGGACCTCGTCGAACGGCTGTTCTCTGAGCTGGCGATGAAGATCCACGGTTCGACGGAATTTGCCTTCGGCGACAAGGAAATCTCCTTCAAGGGCCCGTTCAAGCGGGTGCCGATGCCGGATGCGGTCAAGGAAGCGACCGGCATCGACTTCCTCGCCATCAAGTCGGATGAGGAAGCCCGCGCTGCCGCCAAGGCCGCCGGCTTTGCCGTCGAGAAGGACTGGACCTGGGGCGAATGCCTAGCCTTCATCTTTGAAGAGAAGGTCGAGCCGACCCTTATCCAGCCGTCGCACGTCACCCATTTCCCGAAGGATATCTCGCCCTTTGCCAAGGAGGTGCCGGGCGAACCGCGTCTCGTCGAACGTTTCGAGACCTATTGCAACACCTGGGAACTCGGCAACGCCTTCTCCGAGCTGAACGACCCTGAAGAGCAGCGCGCCCGCATGGTCGACCAGCTCGAACAGGCCCATGCCCGCGGCGAGAAGGACAAGCAGCTTGACGACGAATTCCTCGACGCGATCGACCAGGGCATGCCACCGGCTGGCGGTCTCGGCATCGGCGTCGATCGCCTGATCATGCTGCTCACCAATTCCCCGTCGATCCGCGATATCATCCTGTTCCCGGCGCGCCGCGCCAAGGCTGATTGATCAACGACCATTTGAAACAAGATGAAGGAGCCTGCCGTCAGTGAACGGTGGGCTCCTTTTTCGTTTCGGCCGCCTCGGCGGTCATGTCATGGGCGTTGGCATTCGAATTCTCGGCAGGCGCCGCGGCGTGTTCGCCCGCAGGCGCTTCACCGCCGCCGAAAATCATGGCTTTGACGGAGTCCAGCATACCCGGCTTTGCTGTTTCCGCATGCTCTTCGGGTTTGACAGCGGAATGTTCCTCAGTCGGAGCCGCCTCACCATGCGTCTGGGCAGCAGGCGCTTCATGCCCTTCCACGGGTGCAGGCTCTGCTGCTTCCGGTTTTTCTTCGCTGGAACCAAAAATCATACCTGTGATCGAAGCGAATACTCCGCCGCTCTTTTCACTATTCTCCGCGCCATGCTCCTCGGCAGCGGCCTTTCCATGATCTTCGGTAGCCTTATCCCCACGGCCCTCTTCGCTGGCCTCGGCGGCGTGACCGTTCTCCTCGCCCTGGCCCGCGGCTTCCGCCGAGCCATGCTCACTTGCCTCGCCATGCGCACCGGCTTCGCTGCCTTCAGCGCCTTCCGGCAGTGGCGGATCCATACACTCGGTCTTCTCGATGATCGATGTCAGCGTATCCTTGATCTGATCCTGCGAAAGGCTGACCTCCTGGCCATAATAGAGGCCGATCATATTCGCCGGCGCGTCACTGTAACGTGCGGAGAAAGCCTCATTCATGCCAGGAACCGCCTTGGGATCGGGTGCAAACAGAACCTGCGCGCCGATTGCGGATCCGCGCCAGTCCGCGCGCTCCTTCGGTCCGGCCGTATCGAGAACGGCAACCTGATAGAGATCCGCCTTCTCGTAATGGACAAGCAGCCCCGCGACGCGAAGCGCCGTGCGCACGCGCTCTTCGCCAGTCCCTTTTTCAACGTTGATATATTTGCGGATCCAGCGCTGACCGTTGCGGCGCATCTTCAGGGTATCGACCGTGGTGCAGGCCAGACCCGAAACGGAAATCTCCGCGTTTTCCCCTTCGCCCTTCCCCTGGACCATGAAAAGGGCATAGGCCCCGGATGCCCCCGACAGCAGAAGCACGCCAGCGACGACGAACATCACCTTGCGTGGAAGACGTATCTTCTTCAGGATCGATTTCACCGCTGCCGCCCCGCCATTTCCAAACCTCAAGCCCTTGAACTCATGGTATTCTAGCGAGGTGACGTTTCGGAAGTTTAAACATTACGGGCAACGATGTGCGCCAAAACGGGGCCGGGGCAATGCCTTCCCTTGGCACCAACCATCACAAAGCTCGGGAAATCATGCTGTTCTGGATGGAACAGCATCGGTTCCCCTCTGAAAATGATTGGAATAAGCCGCAGGGAAGGCTTGATCCGTATCGCCAAGGGCGCGAAGACAAGGTTCCAGAATTCAATTCGGCAGGAACAGCATGGCACGCATAGGAATTACGGGCGCGGGGATCATTGGATGCGCGACAGCCGTTCACCTGATCGAGAAGGGGCATGATGTTACCGTCTTCGAAAAGGATATCGCCGGCCTGCCCGCGTCCGTCGGCAATGCGGGTATTCTCGCCCTCCCAGAGATCGATCCGCTCGCCCGCCCCGATATGATCTTCGCTGCACCGAAATGGCTGGCAGATCCGCTCGGGCCACTGACGCTGCGCTGGCAGGATCTGCTGTCGCTCACGCCGTGGCTCCTCGCCTTCCTGATTGCATCGCGAACGGGGCAGGTCGAACGATCCAAGGCAGCACTCCTCACCTTGATGCGCGATGCACTCGACGCCCATGAAAATCTGGCCGCTTTGGCGGGCATTTCAGGCCACATGAAAAGAAGCGGTGCGCTGACGATCTTCGACAGCCAGAGCGCACTCGATGCCGCCTTTCCGCACGAGCAGAAAAATGCGGCTTTGCTCGGCCACGAAGTCGAGAAACTTGACCTCGCAGCAGCGCGCGCGCAGGTGCCTGCGCTGGAAGGCAATTTTGCCGGCGGGATTTTCTCTTCCGGCTACCAGACTTTTCTCGATCCGCTCGCCTTGCTCCGCACCCTGCAGGCTTTTGTGCGGGAGCGTGGACGCCTTGTCGAAGGTGAAGTGACCGGCATTATCCAGCAGGCGAATGGCATCCGCTTTTCGACGGCCGTCGGCGAGACCGAGGATTTCGACAAGGCCGTGATCGCCTCCGGCGTCTGGTCACGCAATCTGGTGCGCAGCCTTGGCCTCAACGTGCTTCTGGAAACCGAACGCGGTTACAACACGACGTTCACGGACCCCGGCATCACGCTCGAACTGCCGGTCTTCTTCTCCGAACATGGTTTCGTCGCAACACCGCTCAGGAACGCGCTGCGCGTCGGCGGCGCCGTCGAGCTTGCCCGCCCGGAAGCGCCTGCGAATTTTGCGCGCGCGTCCGCGATGCGTCAGAAGATGCGCCGCTATGTACCAAGCTTGCCCGAAAGCGGGGGAGCCGAATGGATGGGCCGGCGTCCTTCAACGCCGGATTCTATCCCGGTGATCAGTCTGCACCCCTCCGACCCACGCATCGCCATGGCCTTCGGCCACGGTCACCTGGGACTGACCCTCTCCGCCATCACCGGGCGCAGCGTCGCCAACCTTCTTGATACTGGCGAGCAGAGCCATCTGGCTCCCTTCAGCATTCGCCGCTTCCAATAATCCATCTGGCGTGCGGCATGGCGTGACGGTGCCCAGCCAGCCTATCCCTGTTTTTTTGAAAGGGCAGACATGCATAAGGTAATTTTCGATACGGATCCCGGCGTCGATGACGCAATGGCGCTTCTGTTTCTGCACCACCATCCTGACATCGACCTGATCGGTATCACCAGTGTTTTCGGTAATGCCTCGATCGAAACCACGACGCGCAATGCCCTTTTCCTGAAGCAGGCCTGGAATATCGATGCCCCCGTCGCCAAGGGCGCCAACGAGACCTACAATCCGAACCGCCCCCATGTGGACTGGCCGGCGTTCATCCACGGAGACGATGGCCTCGGCAATATCGGTGTCCCCGAAACGGTCGATATCCCCTGCGATTCCCGCCCGGCACACCGTTTCATCATCGAGATGGTGCGCGCCAATCCCGGTGAAGTGACCATTGTTGCCGTCGGACGCATGACCAATCTGGCCATTGCACTGCGCGAAGACCCCGAGATTGCCAGCCTCGTCAAGGCTGTCGTCATCATGGGCGGCGCCTTCGACCGGCCGGGCAACATCACGCCCGCTGCCGAAGCCAATATCCATGGCGATCCGGAAGCTGCTGACGTCGTGATGACCGCGCCCTGGCCTGTTACCGTGATCGGGCTCGATGTTACGGTCCAGACCGTAATGACCCGCAGCCTGCTGGCCGACATCGTCGCCGCAGGTGGGCCGCGCGCCAGGCTGCTGTCGGACATCTCCCAGTTCTACATCGATTTCTACGAGAACCACGTCAAGGACGGCATGGTCGTGCATGACAGCTGCGCCTGCGTCTACGTCGTCGCGCCCGAACTTTTCCGCACGAGGAGCGGGCCAATCCGTGTCATCTGCGGCGGCATTGCCGATGGCCAGACGATCCAGAAGCCCGACAGCCAAATCTTCCCGCCGAATGATTGGGACAACTTGCCGAGCCAGCAGGTCTGCATCGCCGTCGATCCCAAGGGCGTTCTAGACCTGATTGCGGGAACCCTCTCGGCTTACCCGAACGCCTGATAAAAAAATGCGTCGCGGATGCTGGCAGGCGCCGTCCTGCCAGCTATCTTGCTTCTGATGAAACCGGAAGCGCTTCTCTACTCCACGCCCAAGGGCCTCTATTGCGAGAGGGGCGATTTCTATATCGATCCGGTCCAGCCGGTCGACCGGGCATTGATCACCCATGGCCACGCCGACCATGCCCGCTCCGGCCACGCCCGCGTGCTCGCGACCCGCGAGACGCTGGATATCATGGGCATCCGCTACGGCGAGAATTTCTGCGGTAGCGCGCAGAGCATTACGCTTGGAGAGAGCCTGTCGCTCGGCGGCGTCGAGGTCAGCTTCCATCCCGCCGGCCATGTGCTCGGCTCGGCGCAGATCCTCGTCGAAGCCGAAGGTACCCGGATCGTTGCCTCCGGTGACTACAAGCGGCGGCGAGACCCGACCTGCCTGCCGTTCGAACCGATCCCTTGCGATGTCTTCATCACTGAAGCGACATTCGCCCTTCCCGTCTTTCATCATCCCGACGACAAAGGCGAGATCATCAAGCTCCTGACGTCGCTTACGCAGTTCCCTGAACGCGCCCATCTGGTCGGCGCCTACGCTCTCGGCAAGGCCCAACGCGTCATCGCGCTGCTCCGCGAAACGGGGTATCACGCGCCCATCTACATCCACGGCGCACTTGCCAAGCTCTGCACCTATTATGAAGAACGTGGTGTTGCGCTGGGTGACCTGCGCCCCGCCACCATCGACAACAGTGACCGCCAATCCTTTGCCGGTGCCGTGGTCATTGGCCCGCCCTCGGCCTTTGCCGACCGCTGGGCGCGGCGTTTTCCCGATCCGGTCGCCATCTTCGCCTCCGGCTGGATGCTGGTGCGCCAGCGGGCCAAGCAGCGCGGTGTCGAACTGCCGATGATCATTTCCGATCATTGCGACTGGCCGGAACTTCTCGCCACCATCAACGAAATCGCACCGTCACAAGTCTGGGTCACCCACGGCCGGGAAGAGGCGCTGGTGCGTTGGTGCGAACTGCAGGGCATTCCCGCCCGCCCGTTGCATCTCATCGGCTATGAAGACGAGGGCGATTGACCATGCGCGCCTTTGCCGAACTCCTCGACCGGCTCGTGCTGACCCCGCAGCGCAACGCCAAGATCAAGCTGATGGCGGACTATTTCCGCTCCGCCCCCGACCCCAACCGCGGTTACGCACTCGCATCACTGTCGGGCACGCTGACGCTCAACACCGTCAAGCCGCAGTTGTTGAAGCAACTCGTTCTGGAACGCATGGACGAGGTTCTCTTCCAGTATTCCTACGACTATGTCGGCGATCTCGCCGAAACCATATCGCTCGTCTGGGAACCGGATACACAAACGACAAATGAAGCCTCTGACCTTTCACCCGGTGCGATCGTCCACAGACTGCAATCGGCAAGCCGCGCCGACGTGCATGGCGTGGTACGTTCCCTGCTCGACCAGCTCGACGGCTCGAGCCGCTTCGCCTTCCTGAAGCTCATCACCGGCGGCATGCGCATCGGCGTCTCCGCCCGATTGGTGAAGCAAGCCCTGGCCGATATGGGCGGTGTCGATGTCGTGGAGATCGAAACGCTATGGCATGGTCTGCAACCACCCTATCTGGATCTTTTCCAATGGCTGGATGGCAAGAGCGAAAAACCGGCTCTCTCCATGCCCGCCGTCTTCCATTCGGTCATGCTGGCAACACCGCTGACCGAAACCGACGTCGCCGCATTAAATCCGAGACACTTCGCCGCCGAATGGAAATGGGATGGCATCCGTGTGCAATTCGCCAATCTCGCCGGCACGCGACGCCTCTATTCCCGCTCCGGCGACGACATTTCCGGCGCCTTTCCGGATATCCTCGAAGCCGCGACCTTCGAGGGCATCATCGACGGCGAGCTTCTGGTCGGCGGAACGATGCGAACCAACCGTGCAACCCGTAGCTTCTCCGATCTGCAGCAACGCCTGAACCGCAAGATGGTCACCCGCAAGATGCTGGAAGAATATCCCGCCTTCATCCGCGGCTACGATCTCCTGTTTTCCGGAGAGCAGGATATTCGAGCTGAAAACTTCATCGACAGGCGCGAAAAACTGGCCGATCTGATCAATGCCGCACCACCCGATCGCTTCGATCTTTCGCCGCTGGTGCCATTTGATACCTGGGAAGAACTCGATGCCCTTCGGCGGGCGCCGCCCGATCCTGTCATCGAAGGCATCATGTTGAAGCGACTGGATTCACCCTATACCGCCGGCCGCACCAAAGGGCCGTGGTTCAAGTGGAAAAGAGACCCCTATAACATCGATGCCGTCCTGATGTATGCCCAGCGCGGCCATGGCAAGCGATCGAGTTACTATTCGGATTTCACCTTCGGCGTCTGGACGGAGAAGGATGGGGCTGACGCACTGGTCCCCGTCGGCAAGGCCTATTTCGGCTTCACCGATGCCGAGCTCGAAGTTCTCGACCGCTACGTTCGCGAAAACACGATCGAGCGTTTCGGCCCCGTGCGTTCGCTGCGGGCCGAACCGGACCACGGCTTCGTCGTCGAGGTCGCCTTCGAAGGCATTAATTTCTCCACCCGCCACAAGTCTGGCGTCGCCATGCGTTTTCCCCGCATCGCCCGACTGAGACAGGACAAGCTGCCAGGGGAAGCCGACCGGCTGGAAACATTGCTGGCCATGATTGCGCCTGCGGACGAGGCGTGAACAACGACCACGTATTGTTAAGACCGGTTTGCGAGAATGCCTGCAAATGCCGAAATCAAGGCAGCAGGGACGGGTTGGTTTGTCAGCGATGCACGAAGCGAAAGAATTCAGGTGGGCGCGGCTTTTCCGACCGAGTTATCTTCCCGCCCTGATCGCGGTAGTCGTGGCCCTCATGGCCGGCATCTTTGCCGAACATCAGAGCCGGCCATCCATGCCGCCAGGCAAAGAGCTGCCGTGATCGCCGAACTCAATCCCATCCGGGCAAGGCTGGAAGCCAGCGTCAACGGCGACATGCAACTCGTGCGCGGCCTGATTGCCACGATGGCAACGGAACCGAACATGACGCAGGAGCGCTTTGCCGCCCTTTCGCGCAACATCTTCAACGAACGCTCCAACCTGCGTAGCATTGCCGCCGCCCCTGATCTCGTCGTCTCGCTTATATACCCCCTGAAGGGCAACGAAAAAGCGCTCGGCCTCGACTACAACAAGAACGAGCAGCAGCGTGCCGCAGCCTTGAGGGTGCGCGACAGCGGCAAACTGGTACTGGCCGGCCCGCTGACTCTGGTTCAGGGCGGCCACGGTCTGATCGGACGCTTTCCAGTCTATAATGACGGCAACGGCGCCGAAAAACACTTCTGGGGCATCGTCTCCGCCGTCATCGACGTCGATAAGCTCTATCGGACAAGCGGCCTCCAGGCGCGGCATCTCAAGATAGACGTTGCAATTTCCGGCAAGGACGGTCTCGGGGAAGACGGCGCGCTCTTTTATGGCAACGGAACCGTTCGAAACGACGATCCCGTGCTGATGAGCGTATTTCTCCCTGGCGGCTCCTGGCAGGTCGGCGCGGTACCGAAAGGTGGCTGGCTGGCGGACCCGCCCAATCTCTGGTCGATGCGGTTACTGCTGACACTGGGAGGCATGATCATCCTCGTTCCGATGCTGATAACCGGACGGCTGATGGAGGAAAGACAGGCCAATATTCATGCCCTTCAGCTGAACAGACATCAGTTGCAGGAACTCTCCCACCGGCTCAACATCGCCCTCGACACATCCGAAATCGGCATCTGGGAACTGGATATCACGTCAAACGTCCTCCTTTGGGACGAGCGAATGAAGGAACTCTATGGTTTCAAGGGCGAAGGCGGGCAGGTCTATGAAACTTGGCGCAACACTCTGCATCCGGACGACCTCCAGCAAGCGGAAGCGGAGTTTGCACAAGCGCTTGTCGCCGAGGGTCAGTCCTATCGATCCCAGTTTCGCCTGAGACTGGCGGACGGCAAGGTTCGCCATATCCGAACCATCGGCTCCTGTTACACCGATGGTGAAGGTCGCCGGAAGATTGTCGGCGTCAACTGGGACGTCACCTCGGATGTCGAGCGCAACGAGAGCCTTGAGGACGCACGTCGTCAGGCGGAAGCGCACAGCGTCGAGCTGGAGACCGCTCGCCACCGCATGGAGTTCAATGCCCTCCACGATCCTCTGACCGGCCTTCCAAACAGGCGTTATCTCGACCAGATTCTAGCGACGGTACCCGATCCTGAAGAGCCGCGCATGCCGTTCGCGAAGATTTTCCATATGGACCTCGATCGGTTCAAGGAAATCAATGATACGCTCGGGCATGCCGCCGGTGACGAAATCCTGCGGCACGCTTCCCGGATTCTAAGGGACAATACCGGCGTAGATGATTTCGTCGCTCGCATCGGTGGGGATGAGTTCGTCATCATTTCACGCACGAAGGGCACCGACACCGCGCTTGCCCGCCACATCATCGAGGCGATGAGCGTGCCCATCCTGTATAACGGCCAGGAGTGCCGCATCGGCGTAAGCATCGGCATTGCGGAGCAGGGCAGCGCGACGGAGGAATTGACTCAGGTTCTCGTCAACGCGGATATTGCCCTCTACGAGGCCAAGCGGCGCGGGCGCGGACGCTACGAGATTTTTGCCCATTCCCTGAAAACGGCCGTCTTCAAGAACAAGCAGACGGCTGACGAAATCCTGCGTGGCCTGGAGCAGAACGAATTCATCGCCTATTTCCAACCGCAATTCTGCCCTGTCACCCTCGATATCATTGGTGTCGAGGCATTGGCGCGATGGGATCATCCCCAGAAAGGCATTCTGGCGCCGCACGCCTTCCTGAAAACCGCTGAGGAAATCAATGTCCTGGCGGAGATCGACCAGCGCATTCTCGAACAGGCCCTCTTCCAGTCGCGACGCTGGGAGGCAAGCGAAATCAACATCCCAAAGGTTTCGGTCAATCTCTCTTATCACCGGCTGCACGACGAAAACCTTATCGAACGTCTGAACCAGCTTTCTATTCCAGAGGGACGCGTTGCTTTCGAGCTGCTGGAGTCCATCTCGTTCGACGAGAGCGACATGACCGTCCTTTCGAATATCGAACAGATCAAAAACCTCGGCATAGACATCGAGATCGACGATTTTGGTACCGGTTATGCTTCGATCGTCAGCCTGCTGAAGCTGACGCCGCGCCGCCTGAAGATCGACCGCCAGCTCGTCATCCCGATCCTGACATCCCCCAGCCAGCGGCAGCTCGTCTCGTCGATCATCGACATCGGCACCTCCCTGGGCATCGAGGTCATAGCCGAAGGTGTCGAAACGCTGGAACACGCAAAGATTCTCAAGGATCTCGGCTGCCACGGGCTGCAGGGCTACGCATTCGCCCGTCCCATGAGCCCGAATGAGCTTGCCAACTTCGCCCGCGAGCGGCGCTGGATGGCAGCCTGAACAGGGTTCAATCCTGCGGTTCGCCGTCACCATTCGAGAGACTGGTGACGATCTGCCTTTGAAATCGCGCTGATAATGCGAGAAGTGACTTCTCCGCACGCAGAGAAGGCCCAACCTTCCCAGGTTTTTTGTATCGACTTGTTTCCCGATGCCGTTTCTGAATGTCAGAATATTTCCTGCATATGTCGTCATGATGCCAGCGGTGGACGTGGAAACAACGGCAACCAGACAGTTGACACAATCACATGCCCGCTAATTTCCTTGGTAATCCGAAATATCGGTGAAATCGGGATTAGTTTTCTCCGACGGCCGTAATATCCATGCAGAACGAGTATTCAGTACCCGTTTTTCGCATTTGAGCGTTAGCTCCGACCGGAGCGTGAAATGTTTCTGAGAGCGCATTCTCCCTGAAAAAACAGTGATGATTTCTGCGGGATTGCCGGCAGATTTCGTTTAGCTTTGGCTGCTTTAAGCAAAGACGCATCACACTTCATCAGAGAAAGGAACGAGGATGGTTGGCGCCATTTCAAGCACCTCACTGCTCTCAACGCTCAGCAGTACATCGTCGAGCAGTAGCAGCAGTGCATCGCAGACAGCAGCCATACAGGCACAGATCGAAGCCAGGCAGGCCGAGCTCGAAGATGCCAAGACTGACGAAGACAAGGCCACGATCAATGAAGAGATCGCCGAACTGCAGGCCAAGCTGAAAGCTGCGGAAGCAGCCGAAGCACGCAAGGCAAACGTGCAAGAGGGCGCTAGTGCCAACAAGGCCCAGCAGCAGGAACCGACGACTGAGGCGGCCTCAATGATCGGCACACGCAATTTCAATGAAGGCGATGGCTTCGGCGATCGCGAAATGTGGGTCTAGCCAAAATTTCGTTCATCAACGCTTGTGGAGGCGACTGATGGACATGCGCCAGACCGGTCGCATGAGGCGAACCGTGCATCACCGATATGGGCGCCGCGCGCCCTCCGACAATGATGTGTCGGACACGCGCTGCCCATCATTCCTGCCAAGCTGTGGCAGAATCACCGCACACCCAAAGAATCGTGTGGGCCCTCATCATCAGAAACAAATAGATACTCGCGTGACGTATGGCCGTTACCTACAAGGGGTATTTGGTCGTCTGCGTAACTCCAGCTGTCTAATTGCGGACATATGGCGTTTGCGAAGCAGCCGTTTCCAGGCGTGGCGCATTGGGAACACCAATCTGTGGAAATTTTGTTTTACAGCCTTGTTCGCAATTGCCCACTCGCTTGCGGCGCGGAAAATGCTAAAGACAAAAAGTGAATCGTTAGTTACCGGCGCGATTGCGTCGGATGGGGAACCCGATGAAAACTATCAAAGTGCTCCTTCCCTTGAGCCTTCTTCTGCTTTCCGGCTGCACTGTCGGACCCGACTACCAGAAGCCGGATGCAAGCGTTCCAGGCAAGTTTTCGCAAGGCAGCCAGGCAAGCGCTGATAACGTGACCCTTTCGCCCTGGTGGCAAGCCTTTCGCGATGCAAAGCTGAATTCGCTCATAACCCAGGGCATGAACGAAAACCTTGACGTCCAGCAGGCGCTGGAGCGGATTATCGAGGCTCGCGCCAATGTCGTCGTAGCAGCCTCCGGCGGCTTGCCGCAGATCAATGCGGGCGCCGCGGCGACGGCTCAGGGCTCCGACGGCTCCTACCTTCGCAAGAGCACGGGCCGCGACCATAACGAAACCAAGACCCTCACGGCAGGCGGCGATGCATCCTGGCTGATCGATCTCTTCGGACAGTATCGTCGCGCAACGGAGAGCGCCGAAGCCTCTCTCGATGCGTCCTACGATGACGTCAACGTGGCACGGGTGGCCTATCTGTCCGACCTGACGACGTCCTACATCGAGGCGCGATACAATCAGGAAGCCCTGGCGCTGCAGCGCAAGAACCTCGAATCCCGCCGCGAAACCCTCAAGCTGACCAACGACATCAAGGCCGCAGGCGCTGCGTCGAGCCTCGACGTTGTTCAGGCCGAAGGCCTCGTCAACACCACGTTGGCTGAAATTCCGGGTTATGAGGCTGGCTTCCATCAGGCTGCCAATCATATCGCGACGTTGCTCGGCCTGCCCGCAACCTCGGTGACATCAGGGCTGATCAAGGGTGCGTCGCAGCCTTGGCCGCGTTACAACACCAAGATCGGCGTCCCGGCGGACCTCATTCGCAATCGACCCGACATTCGCCGCGCTGAACGCCTTCTCGCCGCACAAACAGCTGCGATCGGCGTTGCCGAAGCACAGCTCTATCCGAGCCTGTCGCTCGGCGGCACGATCGATGCAACCCGGACGATCTCAACCATTGTGGGCGGCGTCGGCGCCTGGTCGTTTGGTCCAAGCCTCTCCATCCCGATCTTTAGCGGCGGCCGCCTGAAGGCGAATGTCGATATCGAAAAGTCGGGTGCCCAGCAGCAGTATCTCGCCTGGAAGCAGACGGTTCTGAACGCTGTCGAAGAGGTCGAGAACTCCTTGATCGGCCTGCAGAAGAACTACGAAACCGTTGCAGCCCTGCGCAAGGTGGTCGATTCCTACGAAGAGGCCCTCAACCTCGCACGCGAAAGCTATAAGGGCGGCGCCACCTCGCTGCTCGACGTTCTCGACGCCGAACGCAACCTCGCTCTCTCGCGCGTTTCGCTGGCTGCAAGCATCCGCAATCTGGCCAACAACTACGTTGCCCTCAACGTGGCGATCGGCGGCGGTTCTTCGGTTGACACGCCAACCAAGGAAGTTGCTTCTCAGTAATGAGATAACTGATCGGGGCCAGCGTCGGATCGTCTGCGCTGGCTTTTGTTCATAGGTCGCTGAGCCAGAGAATCAGCGATGCTAACAAATAAAAATGCCGCCCCAACTTCACTGTTGGTGGCGGCATTTCTCATTTGGGGGGGACGTCTTCAGGATACCAGCAGCGGAAGTCGTACCGTCTGCTGTAGACCGCCTCCGGGGCGGTTGACGATCTCGATCGCACCCCCGTGATTCTCGATGATCTCGCGGGCGATGGCGAGGCCCAGACCAGCGCCGGGAATAAGCTTGCGACGCGCCTGATCGACCCTGAAAAAGGGCTCGAACACACGGTCCAGCAGATCGGTTGGAATACCCGGTCCTTGATCGGCGATCTTGAGGATGGCGCTTTCATCTCCATCCAGAGACAGCGAAACCTCCACACCCTGCCCATGCGTCGCCGCATTCACCACAAGGTTACGCAAGGCGCGTTTCAGCGCAAACGAAGCACCGGAAACGATAGCCGTCGTTATCTCCCCTTTCTGGACCGGTAATCCCATCTCGGAAATTTCCGTCACGACTTCCTGAACAAGGCCATCCAGGGAAACCGGCTCGTGCATATGGGGGCTCACTTCTTCGCGCACCAGACGAATGGCGCTGTCGGCGATCTGATCAAGTTCGTCGAGATCCTTCAGCCAAGCGGCACGATCGTCCTGTTCCGTGACGAACTCGGCGCGCAAACGCATCCGCGTCATCGGCGTGCGCATGTCGTGCCCGGCAGCAGCGACAAGACGCATGCGGCTTGCCATCGCCGCATTCAGGCGAGAGGCGAGCTTGTTGATGGTGCGAACTGTCGTCCGCACTTCCATCGGCCCTTCTTCCGTCATTTCGGGAATGACGCCATCCGGTCTGATCTTGGCGATGGCCTCGTCGAGAACTCTGAGCGGCCGCATCATCACCTCGCTTGCATAGACCGCGACAGCGACTACACCTGCGGCAACGAGCGTGAGATAGGCCACGAGCGGCCAGAGCGGGAAAGGTCCGGGTCCGGGAAAAACGAGATAGGCCCAACGACCATCAGGAAGACGAACTGCAAGGCCTCTTGCTTCATTTTCGGGGCGGGACAGCATGGCCATTTCGGCCTCATAACCGTTTTGCCGTGCAGCGGCAGCGAGCCCCTCGGTCCTTTTCCGATCGATCCAGGCTGGCAGAGGTGCTTCGCCGATAACGATATGAAGGCGCTCAGCTGCGGTTGGATCCTCGTCGAGCAGCATCAAGGCGAGTTGGGCTTTTTCGGCAAGCGCCTGTTCGAACAGGGCATCAGAGGGCCGTCTCAGAAGTTGCGTGGTGACAAAGGTTGCAATGACCAGAACCAGGAGCACCGCGACGACGAGAAGAATGGTGAACCGTGTGCGCAGCGACCCCATCGCTCAGGCGCCGCGTTCGACCGGGACGGCGAGCTGATACCCCTTGTTGCGAACCGTCTTCAGCATGTTGAAGACGCTTGCATCCCCCAGCTTGCGGCGCAACCGGCTGACAAGGATATCGATCGATCGATCGAAGGGATCGGCTGCGCGCCCCTGGGTCAAATCCAGAAGCGAATCGCGCGACAATATCCGTCCCGGGCGCTGCAGGAAGACCATCAGAAGCTCGAATTCGCCGCCGGTCAAATCGACAGGCGAACCGTTCGGAGCCGTCAGCGTCCGGCTTTCAATGTTCGCCACGTAGTTTGCAAAGATATAACGACGCTCCACGGCCGGCCGGGGCTCCTGCCTCCCCCGGCGAAGAACAGCACGGATCCGTGCCGCAAGCTCGCGGGGATTGAAGGGTTTTCCGAGATAATCGTCGGCGCCGAACTCCAAACCGATAATGCGATCGACATCTTCCTTCAGCGCTGTCAGCAGGATAACGGAAAGCCCGGGCATACGATCGCGCAGCGACCGGCAGAGATCCAGCCCCGAACCGTCTGGCAGCATGACGTCGAGAACCAGCAGGTCGATCTTGAGTTCCGACAACTTGGCCTCGCATTCAGCGCGGCTGCCGGCAAGGCTCACGCGGAAGCCCTGGCCATCGAGATACTTTCCGAGAAGCCGGCGAATTTCTGGGTCGTCGTCTACGACGAGAATATGTGAAGGATTGTCCATGGCCCGTTATAGCATCCGCTTGTAAAAGCGCATCCTTGGCCGCACGCCGCAGAGGCGCGATCGCTTGTCAAAACGTTTCCATCCGCCCCCCAATGCACATTTCGTTACAAAAAACTTTTCTTCGACACGTGACGCGGTGTTTGACCCGGTGTGTTGGAAATCAATCACGAACGAATTGCCGCAGGGGTTGGATTTTATTGCGCTTACGGGTTGGCATGAAGCACGAAAGCAGCCATAAAACACAAGCCCCCTTACGGAAGCATTCGCCCCTTGTTCAGCCAGGTGGCGATGGGACGGCACCTTTTCTAGGCCGTCCTGAAGCGAGCCTGCACGGCTTCCTTCGAATCTGTTTTGGTTCGAAGATTGTTCCTGCTTCGGTTGTGGCAACAGGCGGCTTGCTCCTTTTGGCGTGGGCAGCACGCAGATCCGCCCCGGATCGTCCCCAGTTCTAACGATTGAGGAAAGAACGATAGAGATCACGAAAACATTGCTTTTAGGCCTGGTTCTTGCGCCGTTTGCAGGAAGCCTCGTTGCAATCTGTATTCCGAGTAGCAAGGGTGCTGCGGCGGCATGGTTCGCAGGTGCAATTGCGCTGTTCTGCCTTGTGACCTCCGTCGGTCTGTATCCGATGATCTCCAACGGCACACCGCTACGCTATGATCTCGCATGGCTGCCTGAACTCGGTCTCAACTTCACCCTGCGCATGGACGGTTTCGCCTGGATGTTTGCGAGCCTCGTGACCGCAATCGGTCTGCTGGTCGTCGTCTACGCACGCTATTACATGTCCACGAGCGATCCCGTTCCGCGCTTTTTCTCGCTGTTCCTCGCCTTCATGGGCGCCATGCTCGGTGTCGTGCTTTCGGGCAACCTGATCCTGCTTGCGATCTTCTGGGAACTGACAAGCATCATCTCCTTCCTGCTGATCGGCTATTGGCATCACAATGCGGCGGCGCGCGATGGTGCGAGAATGGCTTTGACCATCACCGGCACCGGCGGCCTCTGCATGTTCGTCGGACTGATGCTGATTGGCCATGTGGTCGGCAGCTACGATCTCGACACGGTTCTCGCCTCCGGCAACGTCATTCGCGACCATCCGCTTTATACGACGATCCTCGTCCTGATCCTCATGGGCGCCTTGACGAAGAGCGCTCAGTTTCCCTTTCACTTCTGGCTGCCTCACGCCATGGCGGCGCCCACACCGGTTTCCGCCTACCTCCATTCCGCAACGCTGGTGAAGGCTGGCGTCTTCCTGCTGATCCGCCTCTGGCCGGTGATGGCCGGCACCGACGCCTGGTTCTGGATCGTCGGCCTTGCCGGCCTCAGCACGCTGCTGCTCGGCGCGTATTTTGCCATTTTCCAGCAGGACCTGAAGGGGCTGCTTGCCTATTCGACCATCAGCCATCTTGGTCTGATCACCGTGCTCCTCAGCCTCGGAAGCCCCTTGGCAGCAGTCGCGGCGATCTTCCATACGATGAACCACGCGACCTTCAAGGCCTCGCTGTTCATGGCGGCGGGCATCATCGACCACGAAACCGGCACGCGCGACATGCGGCGTCTGAGCGGCCTGTTCAAATACATGCCGTTCACGGCGACGCTGGCCATGGTCGCCAGCGCCTCCATGGCGGGAGTGCCGCTGCTCAACGGCTTCCTGTCCAAGGAAATGTTCTTCGCCGAAGCGATCGAGACCCACAAGTACAACCTGCTCGACACGCTGACACCTTACGTGGCGACGCTTGCCAGCATGTTTTCGGTCACCTATTCGCTGCGCTTCATTCACAGTGTCTTCTTCGGCCCACCGCCGACCGACCTGCCGAAGGCCCCGCACGAGCCGCCGCACTGGATGCGCGCGCCGATCGAGTTCCTGGTGCTTGCCTGCCTCGTTGTCGGCATCGTTCCCAGCTATACGATCGGCCCGTTCCTGCACACCGCTGTGCAGTCGGTCCTCGGCGCCGCAACGCCCAACTACAGCCTCGCCGTCTGGCATGGCTGGAACCTGCCGCTGTTCATGAGCCTGATCGCCCTTGCGGGCGGTGTCGCCCTTTTCCTGATGATGAAGAGCTATCTCGCCACCAGCATCGAAGGACCGCCGCTGTTTCGCCGGCTGGAGGGCCAGCGCATCTTCGAGCGCGTGCTCGTGACGCTGTCCTGGAAATGGGCGCGCTGGATCGAAATGCGGGCTGGCACCCGACGCTTGCAGCCGCAGATGCGCGTTCTTGTTTTCGTGGCGCTGGCCGCCGGCACGACACCGCTCCTTCTGAAAGGCTTCTCGCCCGCAACCATCGTTCTGCGATCAATTGACCCGATCCTCGCTCTACTCTGGCTGATCGGCATAATCTGCGCCGTAGGTGCAGCCTACCAGGCGAAATTCCATCGCCTTGCCGCCCTTGTGCTGCTTGGAGGCGCAGGGCTCGTGACCTGCCTGACCTTCGTCTGGCTGTCCGCACCGGATCTGGCCGTCACCCAACTGCTCGTCGAGATCGTCACCACGGTCCTCATCCTGCTCGGCCTGCGCTGGCTGCCGAAACGCATCGAACAGCATGACGAGCAGGAACTCATGACCTTCCCGGTGAGGATGCGGCGTCTGCGCGACTTCGCGCTCGCCATCCTCTGCGGCATCGGCATGATGCTGATCTCCTACACGGTAATGACGAGGTCCCTGCCCGAGACAATATCGAGCTACTTCCTCGAACGCGCCTATAGCGAAGGCGGCGGCACCAACGTCGTCAACGTTATTCTCGTGGATTTCCGAGGCTTCGATACGCTCGGCGAGATCGCGGTTCTCTGCATTGTCGCGCTGACAGTCTTCGCACTTCTCCTGCGCTTCCGCCCCGCGACCGAGAGCCTCGAGACGCCGGAACAGCAGCGCGTGCAAAACGCCTTCGATGACAAGCATCCGGATCGCGCCAAGGGCGACAGCATCGCCGAATACCTGTTCATCCCCTCCGTCATCATGCGCTGGATGTTCCCGGCGATCGGCATGTTTGCGGCTTTCCTGTTCTTCCGTGGTCACGACCTGCCGGGCGGCGGCTTTGCGGCCGGCATCACAATGTCGATCGCCTTCATCCTGCAATATATGGCCGGCGGCACGCGCTGGGTCGAAGAACGACTGCGGATCCACCCCTTGCGCTGGATGAGCATCGGTCTGATCGTTGCGACCGCAACCGGTCTTGGCTCGTGGCTGTTCGACTACCCGTTCCTGACGTCCCATGCGCAATATGTGGACTTGCCGCTGATCGGAAAGATACCGCTCGCCAGCGCAATCCTTTTCGATCTCGGCGTGTTTTCGCTCGTGCTGGGTGCAACCGTCCTGATCCTGATTGCCCTCGCCCACCAGTCCTTGCGTGCGCCGCGTGCGCAAATGCGGGCTGCTCGCTCTGCCGGAAAGGAGATCGTCTGATGGAACTCGTTCTTTCCGTCGCCATCGGCGTTCTGACAGCGTCCGGCGTGTGGCTCCTGTTCCGGCCCCGTACCTATCAGGTCGTCATCGGCCTTTCGCTGCTGTCCTATGCGGTCAATCTCTTCATCTTCGGCATGGGTCGTCTGCGCACCAATGCACCGCCAGTTCTCGAAAAAGGCGGGGTCGGCGGGTTGCTGACCCATACCGATCCCATCCCCCAGGCGCTGGTTCTGACCGCAATCGTCATCGGTTTTGCCATGACCGCACTGTTTCTCGTTGTTCTCCTGGCATCGCGCGGCCTGACGGGCACCGACCATGTGGACGGCCGGGAGTGATGGCATGAGCTGGGCCCAACATCTGATTATCCTGCCCATATTACTGCCGCTGATGACCGGCGCAGCGATCATACCGATCGACGAACGCCGACGCATGATCAAGGGCGTTATCGGCTTCTGCTCGACCGCGGTCGTCTTTGCAGGGTCGGTGTATCTCCTGCGCTGTGCGAGCGACTTCGGCGTGAATGCGCCCGGCGCCGGTATCTATCTGCTCGGCAACTGGCCCGCCCCGTTCGGTATCGTGTTGGTTCTCGATCGGCTATCGGCGCTGATGCTGGTGCTCACCAGCTTCCTGGCGCTCGCCGCCCAGGTTTTCGCCATGGCGCGCTGGCACAGTGCGGGCTCGCACTTCCATTCGCTTTTCCAGCTGATGCTTGCCGGCCTGAACGGCGCGTTCCTCACCGGCGATCTTTTCAATCTCTTCGTCTTCTTCGAGATGATGCTCGCGGCATCCTACGGTCTGCTGCTGCATGGTTCGGGGCAACTGCGCGTCAAGGCCGGACTGCATTATATCGCCATCAATCTGGTCGCCTCTTCGCTGTTCCTGATCGGGGTCAGCTTGATCTACGGCGCGACGGGTACGCTCAACATGGCAGACCTTGCCATGCGAATTACGGGACTGAGCGGCGAAAGCCGCATGCTGATGGAAGCTGGCGTCGCGGTTCTCGGTGTCGCCTTCCTGGTCAAGGCCGGCATGTGGCCGCTCGGCTTCTGGCTTCCGAGTACCTATTCGGCAGCAACCCCTCCGGTTGCGGCAATCTTCGCCATTCTCACCAAGGTCGGTGTCTATGTTCTCCTGCGCCTTTCGCTGTTGTTCTTCAGCAGTGAAGCCGGCAATTCGACGGGTTTCGGCCAAGCGGTTCTTCTTTACGGCGGAATGCTCACCATCGCATTCGGTGCGATCGGGGTGCTCGCTTCGCAAGCAATGGGACGGCTTGCAGGTTACTGTGTACTCGTCTCTTCTGGTACGTTGCTTGCAGCTATCGGCATTGGTGGCGTTGATGTCATCGGCGGCGCATTGCTTTACCTCGTCAGCTCGACGATCACGATCTGCGCCTTCTTCCTGCTGATCGAACTCGTCGAACGCGCCCGCGACGCTGGCGCCGACGTTCTCGCGGTCACGATGGAAGCCTATGGCGACACCGACGAGGACGAGGTGGAGAAGCAGGAAGGCGTCGCCGTTCCCGGCACCGTTGCTGTGCTTGGCCTCTGCTTTTGCGTCTGCGCCGTGTTGCTGGCCGGCCTGCCACCGCTTTCCGGCTTTCTTGCCAAGTTCGCGATCCTGCACGGCCTCTTCGATCCTGAAAGCGGGGATGCAAGCCAGATATCCGGTGCGCAGTGGACCTATGTCGCCCTGCTGATCCTTTCCGGCCTGGCCGCCATGATTGCCATGAACCGTATCGGCGTACGAACCTTCTGGAATTCCATCGAAGGCACCATTCCCCGCGTCTACCTGATCGAGATCACGCCTGTGCTGATCCTGCTCGCAGCCTGCGTCTTCCTGAGTATACAGGCAGGTCCCGCCATGCACTTCATGGACGCCACGGCGAAATACCTTGTGGAGCCGCAGAATTATACGGGGCGTGTCATGTCCGCCCTACAGATTGGAAGGGAATAGCCGATGCGCGTCTGGCTTCCCTATCCGCTGCTCTTCTTCGGTCTGCTGATTGTCTGGCTGCTGATCAACCAATCAATCTCCCTCGGCCAGCTGATCCTGGGTTCGATCCTCTCGGCCTCGCTGGTCTGGATCATGGCCAATCTGCAGCCGCACAAATCGATGTTGCGTCGCGTCGGTCTGCTATTTCCCTTGACCGGACGTATCGCCGTCGATGTCTTCCGGTCCAATATCGCGGTCATGCGGGTTATCCTCATGTCGGGTCGCCGTCCCGTCAATTCGGGCTTCGTGACCATGAAGATCGAGCTTGAGGACGAAAATGCGCTGGCGATGCTTGCTTGCATCCTCACGACGACGCCAGGTACGGCCTGGCTGGAGCACGACCGGCAGACGAAACTTCTGACGATCCACGTGCTCGACCTCGAAAACGAGCAATACTGGATCGACCTGATCACGACGCGCTACGTTGTGCCGCTGAAGGAGATTTTTGGATGAGCGAACTTCTGATCATCTGGGCCATCCTCGTGTCACAGATCCTTTTGACGCTCGCCATGGGTTGTGCGCTTTATCGCATGGCGCGCGGGCCGCGCGCGCAGGATCGTATCCTGGGGCTCGATGCGCTGTATATCATCGCGATGCTGCTGCTTGTAACCTTCGGCATCCGTACGGCAAACACGATCTACTTCGAAGCGGCCTTGATCATTGCCCTTCTCGGCTTCGTCTCGTCCATCGCCTTTGCGAAATTCCTTATGCGCGGCGAGGTGATCGAATGAGCCATGTCACCGATCTCCCCGTCTGGGTGGCCGCTATCGTCTGCGTGCTGCTTCTGGCAGGCTCGGCGCTGACGCTGATCGGCGCCATCGGCCTCTTGAGGCTCGACACTATCTACCGGCGACTGCACGCACCGACGCTAGGCGCCAGCGGTGGTGCGCTTCTCATCAGCCTCGCCTCGATGATCTGTTTTGCGGTGCTGCAAAGCCGCTGGATATTCCACGAAGTCCTGATCGTATCGTTCGTGGTACTGACGACGCCGGTCACTATGATGATGCTCGGCCAATCGGCGCTCTATCGCGATCGCGTCGAGAACAGGAAAGACGTGCCTTCCAAGGCCAATGGTGAGCCGATCGATCCCGAGCTCAACAAAGGGGCAGATGTCTAGAGCACGTCGCGCAAAAGTGCGCAGCGGTTTTGCGAAAACGACATGCGCAACGACAAAGAGTTAAAGCCTGGGAGCGAATCCGAAAGATCGCGACACGCTTTAAAGACCGTCGCGGCCTCTGAAGCGGCGCTGATAGGCGGCATCGTAAAGCGAGCTCTCGCGGAAATCGCTGGCTTCGAGTGATCGGCCAACGAAGATCAGCGCTGTACGCTCTATGGGATCGGCAGCCACCTTTGCCGTGATATCGCCGAGCGTACCGCGCAGGATGCGCTCGTCCGGCCACGACGCCTTGACCACGATCGCCACCGGGCAATCCTCACCGTAAAGCGGCGTCAGCTCTTCCACGACCTGATCCAGAGCGTGGATCGCAAGATGAATGGCAAGTGTGGCACCCGTTGAACCGAACCCCGCAAGGGTCTCGGCATTCGGCATCGGCGAAGCGCGGCCCGAGACGCGGGTCAACACGAGGCTTTGGGCGACAGCCGGAATGGTCAGCTCCCGCCCGAGCGCGCTTGCCGCCGCAGCAAAGGCCGGCACACCGGGCGTCATCGTATAATCGATGTCGTACGCTTCCAGCCGCCTGATCTGTTCGGCCACAGCACTCCAGACAGAAAGATCACCGGAATGCAGCCGTGCGACATCCTCACCGGCTTCGGCGGCACGGACGTATTCGGCCTCGATCTCATCCAGCGACATCGGCGCCGTATCGACGATGCGGGCGCCTTCCGGGCAGTATTGCAGAAGCTCCGGCGAGACAATCGAGCCCGCGTAGAGGCAGACCGGGCAGCGCGCGATGAGATTGCGGCCGCGCACCGTGATGAGGTCGGCAGCACCTGGGCCTGCACCGATGAAATGCACTGTCATGGTCTTTCCTCTCCGCCGGAGCGGTCCTTTTCCTAAAGGGGTTTTACCCAGCTCCACTGCGTCACCGGCATCGCCGGTTTCCATCCCGTCATGCTGCCAACAGGGCTCGCACGAGCAATGTCGATACGGGTCAGCGTACCACCGAGCTTCGACTGATGGGCAAGCAGCACCGCCTCCATCTCCGTCGTCACCGCGTTCGCCACCAGCCGCCCGCCGGAACGAAGGGCAGCAACTGTGGCGTCCATCACCCCATCCTCGCTACCGCCGCCACCGATGAAAATCGCATCCGGTACCGGCAAACCAGCGAGCGCCTCAGGCGCCGTTCCCTCGACAACCCGAAGATAGGGAACGCCGAAGCGGACGGCATTACGCGCGATCCGCGCAGCCCTTTCAGCCGAAGCCTCGATGGCGATGGCGTGCATCGCCGGGTCGCACAACATCCATTCGATAGAGATCGAGCCGGAGCCGCCGCCGATATCCCAGAGCAGCTCACCTCGACGCGGAGCCAAGGCAGAGAGCGTCAACGCCCGGACTTCACGCTTGGTAAGCTGTCCGTCATGTTCGAAGAGGGCATCATCCAATCCGGATGCCAGCGTCAACACCCGTGCATCCTTGTCAGCCTGAACCTCGATCGCGCAGACATTCAACGGGTCGATGCCACTGATCGCAAAGGCGGAGGCTTCCACGCTGGTAACTCGCTCCCGCTCCCCGCCCAGTGCCTCCAGCACGATCAGCCGCGACGCCCCAAAACCGGTTTCCGTCAGCAATTGCGCAAGAGTTTCCGGACCTTTCTCATCGGATGTCAGTGCGATTACGCGCACGCCCGGCTGCAGATGTGGGCGAATGAGATCGAGCGGACGCCCATGCAGCGAAACGGTGATCGTATCCTGCAGCGCCCAGCCCATGCGCGAAGCCGCAAGGCTGAAAGCGGACGGGGCGGGAATGACCCGCATCTCTTCCAGGCCGATCCGTCGGGCGAGTGTCACGCCCACGCCGAAGAGGAACGGATCGCCAGAGGCGAGAACGACGACAGGCCTGCCGCGCAAGCGCACGACGTCTTCCACCGAGCGTTCAAACGGACTGAGCCAGGAGCGGCTCTTACCGATGATCGCAGCTTTGGCCAGCGCGATATGCCGCGTGCCGCCAAAGACGACTGCAGCAGACGAAATCGCCCGCTTGGCCTCGTCACCGAGACCGGCTAGACCATCTTCACCAATACCGATAATCGTCAACCAGCGCCCGATCTTGTCCGAGGATGTCGTTTCAACCATGCCCCGTATCCTGATCCTTGGCGGCACAACGGAATCCCGTCGATTGGCCGAGCGCCTTGTCGAAAGAGGCGACTGCGAGTTGATTCTGTCGCTTGCCGGACGAACCGCAGCGCCAATAGCGCAGCCCGTGCCGGTCCACAGCGGCGGCTTCGGCGGCGCTGAAGGATTGGCCGCTTATGTCAGTGAATACAAGATCGATCTGATGATCGATGCCACCCACCCTTTTGCCGCTCGCATCTCGGAAAACGCCTCGAAAGCGTCCCATCTCACGGACACGCCGCTCCTTGCCCTTCGCCGCCCCGCCTGGGAAAGGCACGAAGGAGACTGCTGGACAAGTGTCGCCACCATGCCCGAGGCCGTTATGGCTCTTGGCGAAGCGCCGAAGTGGGTCTTCCTTACCATCGGTCGGCAGGAAGCCTTTCACTTTGAAAGGGCTCCCCAGCACCGCTATCTCGTGCGCAGCGTCGATGCCATCACGCCACCGCTCGTTCTGCCCGAAGTCAACTATATCCTCTCCGCTGGTCCCTTCACCGAAACGGACGAGATCAATCTGCTCATCGAAAACCACATCGATGTGATCGTCGCCAAGAACAGCGGCGGGGATGCGACCTATGCAAAGATTTCTGCTGCGCGCAGCCTCGGCCTGCCCGTGATCATGGTCGAGCGTCAACCGACACCCGATGTGCAGGCGGTCGGCACCGTGGCGGAAGCGCTGGCACTTGTCGATCACATCTTGTCCCCGCTGATGAAACGCGGCGTATAGACCAGCGACGACTGGCCGAGGCGCTCGATGGTCCGCGTCTCGGGCGAGCCGATGATGACGCAGGTCGCCATGTCAGCTTTCCCGGCATCCGCATCTTTCAGCGGCATGACCAGCATGCGCTCATCGGGCCGACCGGCGGCGCGGCCGAAGATCACCGGCGTCTCTCCATGCAGCATTTCGCGCAGCAGCGAGAACGCTTCGCCGAGCTGCCAGGGGCGCCCCTTGCTGATCGGGTTGTAAAGCGCGATCACCATGCCGGCATCGGCCATCAGCCGCAGGCGTCGGGTAATGACATCCCAGGGCTTCAGATTGTCGGAGAGCGAGATCGCGCAGAAATCATGCCCCAGCGGTGCGCCGACACGGGCAGCGACAGCAAGCATCGCCGTCACCCCCGGCAGGATTGTGAGATCGATGGCGCGCCAGGCCTCCGGCCCCGCATCGATTGCCTCGCAGACCGCGGCCGCCATGGCGAACACGCCGGGATCACCGCCGGAAACGACACAAACCTTGCGGCCCGATGCTGCAAGCTCCAGCGCGGCGCGGGCACGCTCCAGTTCTTCGCGGTTGTCGGACGCGATACGCTGTTGATCCGGCCGCAGTGACAACCGATCGAGATAGGGCCCGTAACCGAAGAAATCCTCAGCGTGCTCGATCGCATTCCGGGTTTCCAGCGTCATCTGCTGCGCGCCGCCCGGTCCGGTACCGATAACATAAAGCTTGCCGCTCATGGCTTGTCCTTCCAGCCGGGTACGAGCACCAGCGAGAAATAGGGTGCCTCATCATCACCCTTCTCGGCAAGCCGCGTCATGGCGGAATTGGTCATGGTTCCACGCTCGACATAAAGCGCCTGTTCCAGTCGCCCTGCTGCCTCCAGCGCCCGGCGAATTTTGGGCAGGTTGCGCCCCACCTTCATGATGACCGCCGCTTCAGTATCGGCAAGCCTGCGACCAAGCTCGGCTTCCGCCATCGTGCCAGGCAGAACGGAGAGGACATCATCCCCCTGCACGATCGGCACGCCCGCAAGCGACCAGCAGCCGGACATCGCGGTGATACCCGGAATGACATCGGCAGAAAATCGCCCGGCAAGCCGCACATGCAGATGCATGTAGGAGCCGTAGAACAACGGATCGCCTTCACTAAGCACGGCAACAGTGCGCCCCGCTTCCAGATGTTCCGCAACCGCACGCGCAGAGGCGTCGTAGAAGCCGGTGATACTCGATTTATAGTCGTCACGATCCTTATCAATCTCGGTTGTCACCGGATAATAAAGCGGCAACTCAACGATCCCAGGCTTTACCAGTCCATCGACGATCGCCCGGCCATTGCCCCGGCGTCCTTCCTTGGCGAAATAGGCAAGAACGTCAGCGCGCTCCAGTGCCTTCACCGCCTTCACCGTCAGAAGCTCCGGATCGCCCGGCCCCGTTCCGACTCCGATCAACCGTCCCGCCGCGCTCACAGGCCGGGCCTCGCGAGCGAGTTCAGGGCCGCCGCCGTCATGGCGCTGCCACCGAGGCGGCCGCGGACGATGGCATAGGGCACGCCATAGGAATTCTCAGCCAGCGCTTCCTTGGATTCGGCGGCACCGACGAAGCCGACGGGCATGCCGATGATCGCTGCCGGCTTCGGTGCGTCGTCACGCAGAAGTTCCAGCAGGTAGAAAAGTGCGGTCGGCGCATTGCCGATCGCCACGACCGAACCGGCGAGCTTTGGCAGCCAGAGCTTCATCGCCGCAGCCGATCGGGTATTGCCGATCTCGCGGGCAATCTCCGGCACTTCCGGCTCGCGCAGGGTGCAGATCACCTCGTTGTCGGCCGGAAGCCGAGCGCGCGTGACACCTTGCGCCACCATGAAGGCATCGCAGAAAATCGGAGCACCTGCTTTCAGCGCATTACGTGCGGCTCCAACAAAGCCCTCGGAGAACTCGAAATGCTCGGCAGCCTGCACCAGTCCACAGGCATGCACCATGCGTACCGCCAGATCCGCTTCTTCTTCGGAAAAGCGCGAAAGGTCGGCCTCGCTGCGAATGATGGCAAAGGAACGTTCGTAGATGGCGGTGCCATCCCGGATATAATCGTATTCAGGCATCTCTATCCCTGTTGGACCGCAGCGATGACACGGACCGCGCCGAGCCGTGTTAGGCAGGCGCGCGCCGATTCGCCAGCGTGTTTCTCGCCGCGCACCAGCGCATCGAGATGCGAAAGGGCGAGCCCGAGTTTTTTTTCGTCGATGTAGACACTTGCCGCCGCTGAGGCAGGGCCATTTACGACAAGCCCATAGCCTGTTGGCGCACCGACCAGCGTAAGAAGTGCAGCCGAGGGGTGAGCGCAGCCCTTGGCACAGCCTGAAACATGCAGCGCGAGCGACCCATCGAGAAGCTCCGGCGCATCGGCGATCACCTGTCGGGCCACCTGCTTCGTATCGATGGTCGCGGATCCGCAGGCACCTTTGCCGGCACAGACGGCGATGTGATTGCCCTTGTCGTGCGGATCCGGTCTGAGACCAAGGCGCGTTGCACATCGCGAAAAGGCGGCGGCAGCGTCCGATCTCAGTCCCAGCACCAGCAGGGCATGATCAGGAGCAAGGCGGAATTCTTTTGCCCCCAGCGCCTCCGTCTCCCGGATGAAAGTAATAAGCGTTTCCGCATCGATCTGCCCAAAAGCAAGAGCTGCACCGAACACAATCCGATCCTGAGCAAGCACATGAATTCCCGCCGGATGGCGTGTCGACGTCGTTCCGGCTTCACTGGAACCCGCGGCCGGCCTGAAGGTCATTCCATCCGCAACCAGATCGCGCCCACGCGCCATCGGTCCAAGCGCCGAAAGGCGGCGCAGCAGATCGAGCACGACATCAATGGCTGCATCCTCCGAAAGCGACGATAGCTGGGTTGCGCTTTTTCCGTCTCCTGCCAGCGCAAGCCGCCACGAAACATCTCCGCCCTGCACTTCCGCCGTCAACCGGATATCGGCGACGACGCCGCTGAGGTCGAGCTTTCCGCCGCCATCGATGGTCACGGAGAGTTTTGGCGCCAGCACAAACGGTGGCTGCGCATTTTCGACGGCAGCCCGCAATGCCGCAGAAAGCGGCAGGGGATTGCAGATTTCCGTTGGATCATACCCAGCAAGCGGCGGCGTCTCTATGGCCAACCCCTGGACTGGGACGATACCGGCATCATCGATATCGCGCGCCAGGCCACCGACGGTTTGGGGCGAAAGCCCTCTGATCTGCAGGTTTCCCCGCGTGGTGATATCGAGAATGCCATTGCCATGCGTGCGCGCAGCATTTGCCAGCGCGATCAGTTGATCCGAAGAAAGCCCGGGCATCGACGGCCGCAGGCGCACAAGCAGGCCATCTCCGGTCTGCATGGGTCGTGACAACGTGGGACAGGCGCCGCGGCGGCGATCCGCAAGCGCAACGAAGGCTGCATCTGCAGCCACGTCTTTTGCTCTCTGGTCAGTCCCTGCCTTCAGCACAGCGTTTTACCTCCCGACCAGTGCATATCCTACCGGACAGACAAATCCGCCGCCATCCTGCAAAACGAAGCAAAAGGACGCAATCGGCTCAAGCTCGCTCATTCGTCGAAATCCGCACCCGATCGCATCAGGTAGATATCCATGATCCAGCCGTGCTGCGCCCCTGCTTCGGCCCGCGTGCGCGCAATTTCATCGCGAACGTCGTGAAGTCTTCCTGAAATCACGATCTCCTGCTCCGTGCCCAGATACGCACCCCAATAAATCCGGGCTTCCGGATCTTCGACTTTCAGGAAGGCCTGCTCGCCATCAAGCATGATGACCGTGGTGCGGCCTTTTTCCGGCACGCTTTCCGCAAGCCTGCGGCCGGTGGTGATCTCCACCGGCTTGCCGACGAGATTGAGCGGAATGCGGTGCGCTGCCGTCAATGCCTGCAGACTGGTAATGCCCGGAATAACGGAAAAATCGAAGGAGACACGGCCGCCGCCTTTCACCCGTTCTACAATGCGGATCGTGCTATCATAAAGCATCGGATCGCCCCAGACGAGGAAGGCCGCCTTCTCAGTTTCCCCGACATGCGTTTCAATCAGGCTTTCGTAGATTTCCGCGATTGCCGCATGCCAGTCATCAACGCTGCGGTCATAGGAACGATCGCGGGTCTCACGCACCGGCACGTCGAATTCGACAACACGAATCTTCTCATCGGTGACATAGCGACCGATGATGTCGCGGCGGATATCGGCCAGTTGCGCCTTACTCTCGCCTTTCTTGGGCACGAAAAGCACCGCGGCTTGATTCAGGGCGTTGACCGCCTGCATGGTCATGTGGTCAGGATTGCCGGCACCGATGCCGACGATCAGAATATGCCTCATGGAAAGCTCCACCGAAATTCCCGGCCTGTTTGGATGATCCCAAGGCCCGATGCAAGGCGCGGCGCAAAGCAGAAGAAGCTTTTGTGCCATTGCGAAGGAAGGCTCACGATGCGGTATATGCGTATTTTCGAAATAAAACATGGAAAAGAATACGCAGCTCGACTATGAAATCTGCCTATTCACATCGTGAACAAAAGCATCGGACACGATCTTTCCGGAAACCAACTGAAGCCTCTGCGGGGACCAGTAGTTTGGAATAGTTCTGATCTCAGGCAAGACATCCAGACGATGTCCTATGGGATTTTCCTGCTTTTCTCTGTCTTTTGTTACGCCAGTAACAGGGAATAGAATGAAAAGCTTTTACCGATACACTTGCATTGGTATAGGGCCTTCGAAAACACGGCCCTTCAACGACGAGCGGACGAATGACATTGACCCAAAAGCAGCGCGCTTCCGAGCCGGCCCAGGCACTTCGCAACTGCAGAACCGCCTTTATCGGCGTTGGCATTGCCAGCGCGCTGGTAAACGTCCTTTACCTGACCGGTTCGTTCTTCATGCTCGAAGTCTACGACCGCGTCCTGCCCAGTCGCAGCATCCCGACATTGATTGCGCTTTGCCTGCTTGCACTGTTGCTCTATTCGTTCCAGGGCGCCTTCGAAATGGTTCGCGGCCGTATGCTGGTTCGTATCGCCGGTGCGCTTGATGAGGCCATGAGCGCGCGCATCTACCGCGCTATCGTCCAGGCTCCGCTGAAACTCAGAACGCATGGCGATGGCCTGCAGGCCCTGCGCGACTTCGATCAGGTGCGCTCCTTCCTCTCCGGCAGTGGCCCGTCCGCATTCTTCGACCTGCCCTGGCTCCCGTTCTACATTCTCATCTGCTTCCTCTTCCATCCGATGATCGGCATCGTCTCGATCATTGGCTCGCTGATCCTCATCGTCCTGACCTTCCTCACCAACCGGGGAACGCAGGCGCCCTCGAAAAGAGCGTCCGAGGCCGGCAACCTGCGCAATGCCTTTGCCCAGGCTTCTCAGCGCAATGCCGAGGTCATGCAGGCCATGGGCATGCTGGGACGCATGTCGCGCAAATGGGACGAGCGCAACGACACCTATCGCGAAGAAAACCGGATGACTTCCGACGTCGGGAACGGTTATGGCGCATTGTCGAAAGTGTTCCGCATGGCGCTGCAGTCCGGCGTGCTTGCAACGGGTGCCGTCCTCGTCATCGAGGGCCTTGCCTCCCCCGGCATCATTATTGCCGGCTCGATCCTGACGGCCCGCGCACTCGCTCCTGTAGAACTGGCAATCGGCAACTGGCGCGGCTTTGTCGCCGCGCGCCAGAGCTGGGCACGTCTTAACGAATTGCTGAAGGCAATGCCCGAGCGCGACGCGCCGCTGGAACTTCCGGCACCGCGCGAACGCCTGACGGCGGAAGGCCTTGCGGGTGGGCCTCCCGGCGCACAGCGCCTTACGTTTGCCGACGTCAACTTCGCCGTTCGCGCCGGAAGTGCACTCGGCATCATCGGCCCAAGCGCTTCGGGCAAGTCATCACTCGCCCGCGCACTGATTGGCATCTGGCCGGCCTTCCGCGGATCGGCCCGCCTCGACGGTGCAGCACTTGATCAGTGGGACAGTGACAGGCTCGGCCGCCATATCGGCTACCTCCCGCAGGATGTGGAGCTTTTCGCCGGCACCGTTGCGCAGAATATCGCCCGCTTCGAGGAAAATGCCTCCTCCGATGCGATCGTGGCCGCCGCGCGCGCAGCCCGCGTCAACGACCTGATCCTCAAGTTGCCGAACGGCTACGAGACGGAAATCGGCGAAGGCGGAGCCTCCCTCTCCGCCGGTCAGCGTCAGCGTGTCGCCCTTGCCCGTGCGCTTTACGGCGAGCCCTTCCTCGTCGTTCTCGACGAACCAAATTCCAACCTTGATGCCGAAGGCGAGCAGGCGCTCAGCGAAGCAATCATGAGCGTGCGCCAGCGTGGCGGCATTGTCATCGTCATTGCGCATCGACCAAGCGCGCTGGCTGCGACCGACCTTGTATTGATGATGAACGAAGGACGAATGCAGGCCTTCGGCCCCAAGGATGAAGTGCTGGCAAAGATTCTGCGCCAGGAAAGCCGACCGCCACAGGTGGCCGGCGCCGCGAACCTCAAGGTCGTGGGTGAGGGACAGGATAACGCGCAATGACCGACATTCAGAACCAAGCGAAACCCGTCAGCTCCCGCCGGTCTCTCGGCCGTCACATGACGGCGGTACTCATTCTTTCTACCGCTCTGGTCGTCGGCGTCGGCGGCTGGGCCGCCACGACGGAACTGTCGAGTGCCATCGTTGCCGGCGGCACCGTCGTCGTTGAAAACAACGTAAAGAAGATCCAGCACCTGACGGGTGGCATCGTCGGAGAGCTTCTGGTCAAGGAAGGCGACCGCGTTTCCGCCGGACAGGTGCTGATCCGTCTCGACGGCACCACCGTTCGCGCCAACCTTTCCATCGTGCAGAACACGCTCGCCCAGCTCTATGCACGCCGGGCACGCCTGCTGGCCGAACAGACCGACAGCGCAAACTTCACAATCCCGGAAGATCTGGATGCGCTTACAACGGGAAACGCTGCCGCGGTTCTCGAAGACAGTGAACGCAAGCTTTTCGTCAGCCGGAAAAACTCCCTTGCCGGCATGAAAAGTCAGCTTGCCTCCCGCAAGGATCAGCTTGCCAACGAGACCGACGGGCTCACCGTACAGCTTGGCGCGATCGACGATGCGCTGAAGCTCATCGCCGAAGAACTGGAAGGTCTTGAAAAGCTCTACAAGGACGGCCTCGTTTCCATGCAGCGCGTCACCACCCTGAAGCGCGAACGAGCGCAACTCGAAGGTGATCGCGGTGCTCGCATCGCCGCCCGCGCCCAGGCCGCCGGCAAATCGAGCGAAATCGATCTTCAGATCCTGCAATTGGGCGAGGACCGGCGCACCGAGATCGCGAAGGAACTGACTGACGTCGAAGCCAAGATTTCAGAATATGAAGACCGGCGGATCGCAGCCATCGATCAGTTGAAGCGTCTCGATATCACGGCCCCGCTCACCGGCCGCGTCTACCAGCTGGCGGTCCATACCGTGAATGGCGTGATCAATCCCGGCGAACAGCTGATGCTCGTCGTGCCGGAGGCGGACAGCCTGACCGTGGAGGCAAAGGTCGCCACCCACGACATCGACCAGATTCGCGTTGGCCAACCGGTCGAGCTCGTCTTCAGCGCCTTCAATCAACGCACGACACCTGTCGTCGATGGGGAAGTGGTGACCATCGCTCCAGACCTCGTGACCGACCAGCGCACCGGCATCGGCTACTACCCGATCCGTGTGCGCCCAAAGCCGGAAAGCCTGAAGGCACTCAAGGGTCTGACCCTATATCCCGGCATGCCGGCTGAAGTGTTCATGAAGATCGGGGATCGGACCGTGCTGTCCTATCTGGCGAAGCCGCTGACCGAACAGATGCGGCATACTTTTCGCGAAGATTGACGCTGCTGCACTTTATACCTGCTGCATAATTTTATCCTCAAACCGAGATCGGTTTGAGGAATGACGCAGCAAGCGGGGCGAATGTGCCCCGTGCCATACCGCCATGCAAAAATAGGCGTGGCACAGTTAGCCGTCACCGGTATACGACTGTCGATTATGTCTTCCAAAAAAACCGGCTACATTTTCGTTCTTTTGGCGATCACGATTTTCTCCATACAGGACGCGATCTCAAAATATCTGGGCAGTATCTATCCGCCCGTTCTGATCACCATGATCCGCTACTGGGCCTTCGCATCCTTCGCGCTGGCATGGGCTGCGCGATCCCCGGGCGGGCTGCCGGTCGCCTTCAGGACCCGAAGACCGATACTGCAGATTCTTCGCGGTGTTCTCCTGGCGGTGCAGATTGTTATCGTCATCACCTCGTTTGCGCAGGTGGGCCTTGCCCATTCGCAGGCAATCTTTTCTTCCGGACCGATCTTCGTTGCCCTGTTGTCGATGCCGATCCTCGGCGAACGGGTGGGCTGGCGCCGCTGGACAGCGATCATCGTCGGACTGCTCGGCGTGTTGCTGATTCTGAAACCGGATGGCACGAATTTTGACCTCAAGGTGCTGATCCCGATTTCCTCCGCATTGATCTTTGCCTTCTACGTCATCGCTACCAGGCTGGTGAGCCACGATGACTCCTCGACGACCAGCTTCCTCTACACCGGCGTTGCCGGGGCCGCCGTGATCAGCCTCGTCGGTCCGTTCTACTGGACGCCCCTTGCGCCGGGCGACTGGGTCTGGATGATCCTGCTGTGCATTACCGGCACGACAAGCCACTTCAGCCTGATCAAGGCGTACGAGCATCTGGACGCGGCAGAGGTCCAGCCCCTCACCTATCTCCAGCTTGTCTATGCATCGATTATCGGTGTTTCGGTGTTCGGCGAAACCCTGAACCTCAACGTGATCGCCGGCTCCACAATCGTCGTGGCGGCCGGCATATTCACCATCTGGCGTGAAGCGGTCGTGGCGCGCCGAAACGCCAAGGTTGCGGCCAGAGGCCCGACCCAGCCTCTCTCCTGACAAGAGGCGTCACGAATTGGCGGGGAGTGTCCAGTCGATCGGCGGGTAGCCGTTCGACACGAGAAATGCGTTCGCCTTGGAGAAAGGTCGGCTGCCGAAGAAACCGTTGTGCGCCGATAGCGGCGAGGGATGCGGCGACTTCAAGATCAGATGGCGGGATTGGTCGACGAACGCGGCCTTCTTCTGGGCGTAGGCGCCCCACAGGATGAAGACAACCGAATGAGGCTGCTCGTTGACAGCGCGAATGATCGCGTCGGTAAAACGCTCCCATCCCTTTCCCTGGTGCGACGCAGCCATGGATCGCTCAACCGTCAGGACGCTGTTGAGCAGGAGCACGCCCTGCTTGGCCCAATGTTCCAGGAAGCCATGACCGGCAGGTTTTATGTCAAGATCGCTCTGCAGTTCCTTGAAGATGTTGACCAGCGACGGCGGAGGGCGCACGCCGGGCAAAACGCTGAAGGACAATCCATGGGCCTGTCCCTCGCCATGATAAGGATCCTGGCCAAGGACGACGACACGAACCTTGTCCAGCGGCGTCAGGTCGAGTGCCCGGAAATACTCGGAGCCTCTGGGGAATATGGCTTTGCCTTGCGCCTTCTCTTCCTGGAGAAAAGATTTCAGACCCACCATGTAGGGTTGTGAAAATTCCCCGAAAAGTGCCACCTTCCAACTCTCCTCCAAACGCACAGCCGTTTCCATGGCTAAACCTCCCCGCCCACACGCTAAAACAGATGGGATCTTAGTGCGGGGCAACGATCTGGCAAGAGAATGCTGCCGAAGGCCTTACAAAATATCCACAAATCCTGATTTTCTAAATCAACTTGAAACGGCCAGATTCACGCGATTTTAATACAAATCAAAGACCAATTTCTCGCAAACCGCGCAAAATAGGGGAAATCGCAGGCACAATTTCGCAGATAGATTTTAATCAAACTTTTACTAAATTATACCAATAGTTGTATTCTAAGTCGACACCGTCCACAACTCTGACGTAGCGGCTTGGCAAGCGCCCGCACCCGATAGCTCCTGTTATCGAGGATAACAGGAGCGCAATGAGAGCAGTTAGAGAACAATCCGGCAGCTTGCCAACCGCATGCGCATAAACCTCGGGTGAGGCCTGAGGAACACCCCCGGTCAATCTTTTTGGAGGCCACAATGAGCATGCATCTTCCCGGATTTGGCGGGGACTCACGCGCGATCCTCGCTGCGATGGACAAGTCACAGGCAATCATCGAATTCGATCTGCAGGGCAATATCCTGACAGCCAATGCCAATTTCTGCGGTGCACTTGGCTATACGCTGGCGGAAATCAAAGGCAAGCATCACCGCATCTTCGTCGATCCGACGGAAGCGGCGAGCCCCGAGTATCGCGAGTTTTGGGATAGGCTTGCCCGTGGCGAGTTCCAGAGCCATCAATATCGCCGTATCACCAAGAGCGGCCGCGACATCTGGATCGAAGCCTCCTACAATCCCGTCTTCCGCGGAAACAAACCCTATAAGGTCGTCAAATTCGCGACCGACATCACCGAGGTAAAGATCAAGGCAACGGAAGATGCCGGCAAACTCCGCGCCGTCTCCCGTTCTCAAGCGGTCATCGAATTCACGCCGACCGGTGAAATCCTGACCGCCAATGAAAACTTCTGCGGCGCGCTGGGTTACCAGCTGTCCGAGATCAAGGGACAGCACCACCGAATTTTCTGCGATCCGGCCTATGTCGCAAGCGAGGACTACAGGCAATTCTGGGAACGGCTGGCCCGCGGCGAATTCCTGTCCAACGAGTTCGTCCGCTACGGCAAGGGCGGCAAGGAAATCTGGATCCAGGCGAGCTACAACCCAATCCTCGACATCCACGGCAAGGTGTTCAAGGTTGTGAAGTTCGCGACCGATGTCACCGAACGGATGGGTGCGGTTTCCGCCCTTGCTTCAGCGATGCAGGGACTTGCCGATGGTGATCTGACACAGGTGCTCGACAAGCCTTTCGTGCCGACAATGGAAAAGCTTCGCCACGATTTCAACGATGCCGTGGCCAAGCTTCGCAGCGCCCTGCAATCCGTGGGCCGCAATGCGCAGGCGATCGCAGCCGGCTCCGGCGAGATCCGCTCCGCGGCCGACGATCTGGCCAAGCGCACGGAACGCCAGGCGGCCTCGGTCGAAGAAACCGCCGCTGCCCTTGAGGAAATCACAACGACCGTCGCGGATTCGAGCCGTCGCGCGGAAGAAGCCGGACACCTCGTCGCCGCCACCCGCGACAATGCGGAACGGTCAGGTGCGGTGGTTCGCAGCGCCGTCGCTGCCATGAGCCAGATCGAGGATTCCTCACGGGGGATTTCCAACATCATCGGCGTAATCGACGACATCGCGTTCCAGACAAATCTGCTTGCGTTGAATGCCGGCGTCGAAGCCGCGCGTGCCGGGGAAGCAGGCAAGGGGTTTGCCGTTGTCGCCCAGGAAGTTCGGGAACTCGCACAGCGCTCCGCAACGGCCGCCAAGGAAATCAAGGCCCTGATCCACACCTCCGGCGAGCACGTCAAGAACGGCGTCGCCCTGGTTGGCGAAACCGGCAAGGCGCTGGAGCTCATTGTTTCCCAGGTCGGGAATATCAACACCAACGTCGTCGCGATTGTCGGTGGCGCGCGCGAACAGGCGACGGGCCTTCAGGAAATCAACCACTCGGTCAATGCCATGGATCAGGGCACGCAGCAGAACGCGGCCATGGTCGAGCAGCAGACGGCCGCAAGCCATTCGCTGGCTCGGGAAGCCGAAGCGCTCTTTGCGATGCTCGGCCAGTTCCGTGTCGGCAAAGGCGGCAGTTCGGGCCCTGTCGCTGCCGACGCTGGTCGCAACCGACCGGTCGCCTCGCCTGCTCGCCGCATGACGGCGCAGGTCAGCCACGCCTTTTCCGGAAATGCCGCAAAAGCCGAGCAGAGCTGGGAAGAATTCTAAGCCTTCAATCGTGTTGAAAGGATACGCGGCGCCCCAACAGTGGGCGCCGTTTTCGTTGGGTTGCGCACAATCTTTACCGGAATGATGCCGACGATCATTTTCCGTGCCGCTCCATGGCCTGTTCCTGCTATCGGATGTCGCGAAACGGATGGACGGGCGGGCAGCCGCCGCGCTAGCTTCAGTCGCAATCCGGCGCCAGCCAATCCGTCCGGGCAGACCCGCAATTGAGAGACCGATTTCGATGAAAAGCTATGTGCTGACCGTATCCTGCAAATCCACCCGCGGCATCGTTGCGGCCATCACCGGTTACCTCGCCGACAAGGGCTGTTATATCACCGACAGCTCCCAGTTCGACGATCTCGAAACCGGCCTCTTCTTCATGCGCCTCACCTTCATCAGCCAGGAAGGCGCGACGATGGACGAGCTTCAGGAAGGGTTTGCAGCCGTCAATACCCGCTTCGGCATGCAGTCGCAGATCCACGACAGCGAGCACCGCATGAAGGTGCTTCTGATGGTGTCGCGCTTCGGCCACTGCCTCAACGACCTGCTCTATCGCTGGAAGATCGGCGCTTTGCCGATCGAGATCGTCGGCGTCGTCTCCAACCACTTCGAATACCAGAAGGTCATCGTCAACCACGACATCCCCTTCCACCACATCAAGGTGACAAAGGAAAACAAGCCGCAGGCCGAAGCCCGCCTGATGGAGATCGTCGAGCAATCCGAAGCCGAACTGATCGTGCTCGCCCGCTACATGCAGGTGTTGTCGGACGCCGTCTGCAAGAAGATGTCGGGACGCATCATCAACATCCACCACTCGTTCCTGCCGAGCTTCAAGGGTGCCAACCCCTACAAACAGGCCTACGAGCGCGGCGTGAAGCTGATCGGCGCGACTGCGCACTACGTCACCGAAGATCTCGACGAAGGTCCGATCATCGAGCAGGACATCGCCCGCATTACACATGCGCAGTCGCCGGAAGACTATGTTTCGATCGGTCGCGATGTCGAAAGCCAGGCGCTGGCGCGTGCCGTGCACGCCCATATCCACCACCGCGTGTTCATGAACGGCAACCGCACCATCGTCTTCCCGGCAAGCCCCGGTTCCTACGCCTCGGAACGCATGGGTTGACCGCGCCAGATTACGCAAGCGCGTTCCACAGCTACACGGGCACGACCGCCGATGCCGTCAGGCGTTTGGATCATCCCGCTGGACGCCATAACTTGCTCTGGCAACGGGTGACGCAATCGGTCGTGCAGTATGAGGTTTATGTCGTAGACAGGCTCTAGTTGCCACGCAGCAAACTCTAAAATCAGGCCAAAATTCCAATCAGGATTGCACGCAATGGCAGAGTTCCCGCAAAAGGCAAATGTCGTCATCATCGGACTGGGAGGCATCGTCGGTGCCTCGATTGCCCATCACCTGATCGAGCGGGGATGGGACGACATCGTGGGCATCGACAAGTCCGGTATCCCGACCGATATCGGTTCCACCGCCCACGCCTCCGACTTCTGCTACACGACAAGCCACGACTATCTCTCGGTTTGGACAACGCAATACTCGATCGATTTCTACGAGAAGATGGGCCACTACGCCCGCATCGGCGGCCTCGAAGTTGTCCGCACCGGCGATGACACCTGGATGGAAGAGATCAAGCGCAAGCTCTCCTCCGCCAAGGCTTTCGGCACCCGCGCCCATTACGTCTCGCCTTCCGAAATCAAGGCCATGTTCCCGCTGATCGAGGAAGATCAGGTCATGGGCGGCATGTTCGATCCCGATGCCGGCCTCGTCATTCCCCGTTCGCAGACCGTTGCCGGCAAGTTGGTGGACGCAGCGGAAAAGTCCGGCAAGCTGCAGATGTTCGGCAATACACCGGCCAAATCGCTGATAACAGAAGGCGGCCGCATCAAGGGTGTCGTCACGCATCGCGGCACGATCATGGCCGATCACGTCATCGTCTGCGCCGGCATCTGGGGCCGCCTGATCGCCGAAATGGTCGGCGAGGACCTGCCCGTCATGCCGGTCGACCATCCGCTGACCTTCTTCGGCCCGTACAACGAATTCGAAGGCACCGGCAAGGAGATCGGCTTCCCGCTGCTGCGCGACCAGGGCAACTCCGCCTATATGCGCGACACCGGCGACCCGAAGACCACCGAAGGCGGCCAGATCGAGTGGGGCTATTACGAAACCACCAATCCGCGCCTCTGCCATCCGCGCGACATCCTCGAAAAGCATGAGGCCCGCCTGTCGCCCTCGCAGCGCGACCTCGACATGGAGCAGATTCTCGAGCCGCTCGAAAAGGCCATGGAACTGACGCCGATCCTCGGTGAACTCGGCTACAACGAAAGCCACTCCTTCAACGGCCTGCTGCAGGTGTCCGCCGGCGGCGGCGCGTCCTGCGGCGAAAGCCAGAAGGTGCGCGGCCTCTGGTACTGCGTCGCCATCTGGGTCAAGGACGGCCCCGGCTACGGCAAGCTGATCGCCGACTGGATGACCGACGGCCGCACCGAGATCGACCACAACTCGATCGATTATGCCCGCTTCTACCCGCACCAGCTGGAAGAGAAATTCATCGAAGGCCGCACCTACGAGGCAGCCCAGAAAATCTACTTCCCCGCTGTCCACACCCGCGAACCGTATGCCACCGGCCGCAACGTCAAGCGCTCGCCTTTCTACGAGCGCGAGAAAGAACTCGGCGGCTACTTCATGGAACTCGGCGGCTGGGAGCGTGCCCATGGCTACGCCGCCAACGAACACCTGCTCGAAAAATACGGCAACCGCGTTCCCGTCCGTGAAAACGAATGGGACAACCGCCACTTCTGGCGCGTCTCCAACGCCGAGCATCTGGCGATGAGCGAGGATTGCGGCATCGTCAACCTCTCGCACTTCCACATGGTCGATATCGAAGGCCCCGATCATGTCGAGCTGCTCGAATGGCTCTGCGCCGCCAAGATCGGCGGCGACGGCAACATCGGCAAGGGCATCTACACCCACTTCCTCGACGACGAGGGCATGGTGCGCGCCGACTTCACCGTCTTCCGCATGACTGATCGCGGCCGCCTCGTGAACGGCGCTGATGCCGGCCCGCGCGACTTCCACTACATGAAGCGCGTGGCAGAAGATCGCGGCCTTGATGTCACCATCACCGACGTCTCGGAAAAGTTCATCACTATCGGCATCTGGGGTCCGAACGCCCGCGATACGCTGAAGAAGGTGGTCGCCGATCCCACGGGCCTCGATATCGAAAACTTCGCCTTCGCCGCGATCAAGCCAATCGAGATTGCTGGCAAGCCGGTCACCGCCTTCCGCATTTCCTATGTCGGCGAGCAGGGCTGGGAACTGCACATGAAGTACGAAGACGGCCTTGCCGTCTGGGATGCCCTGCGCGCCACCGGCGTCATGGCCTTCGGCGTCGAGACCTATGCCAACTCGCGCCGCATGGAAAAGAGCCTGCGCCTGCAGAATGCCGACCTGCTCACCCAGTACAACCTGATCGAAGCCGACCTTGCCCGCCCGAAGGTCAAGGAAGCCGATTTCTGCGGCAAGGCCAAGCATCTGGAATACAAGGCCCGTGATCACCAGCCCGCCGTGCTCTGCACGCTGGTCATGACCGAAAACACCGATAAAAACGGCGTAAAGCGCTACCCCGTCGGCTCGCTGCCGGTCATGGACCCGGAGACCGGCGAAGTGCTGATCGACGACCTCGGTCGCCGCTCCTACACGACCTCCATCGCCTTCGGTCCAACCATCGGCAAGAACATCGCGCTCGCCTACCTGCCCCATGCTTATGCCCAGGAAGGCCGCAAGCTGAATGTCGAGTATTTCGCCGAGACCTATCCGGTGGAAGTGGTCAGCATCGGCTACAAGCCGCTTTATGACCCGGAAAACCTGAAGCCCCGCAGCTAACGTCGCGCTGTACGGAGCGTTTTTATAACCTGGTGACGCCCGCTATATGCGGGCGTTATTGTATGCACTCATAGACAGACCTGCCTTTAGCTAAAGGGAGTTGCCGCATCGAACAGACCGGCGCCGCCCCGTGCGGGATTTTGTGAAACATTCCCGGCAGTTGTCTCGAAATCGAATATCTTCTGCGTTACCAAAGCAGCCGCCCCCCTCGCCCAGGAATTGTCTTCCCAGTCCACAAGCACCGGTGGCGCTTGGCGGAACGTATGTTCACCGAGCGTCGCGCGAAGCGGGCCGAACAGGGCATCGCCGAAAGAGACGACTTCACCGCCGACGACAATCACTTCGGGATCGGTGATGTTGACCAGCGTGGCGAGGTGCCAGCCTATTGCCTTGCCCGCATCCTCAAGAATCGCCAGCGCTTCCGGCTCTTCCTGTCTGATCGCCGAGACGAATTCCGCCCTGCCGTCTGTTTCGCTGCGGCCGGTAGCGTTGCGCCAGGCGAGCAACATCGACGGTTCGGAGCCATACGCCATCAGACAGCCTCGCTTGCCGCATTCGCAGAGATGCCCACCCTCCCTGTGCGGCGTGTGACCGAACTTGCCGGCGGCCCCATTGGCGCCGCGATAGAGCTTGCCCTCGAAGACCTGCGCGCAACTGATACCGACGCCGATCGCGAGCACTGCCATGTTGCGATGCTGTCGTCCGAGCCCGAAGAGCTGCTGGGCAATTGCATAGGCATTGGTGTCGTCTTCGAGCCAGACAGGAACATTGACCCGCTCAGCCAGCATTTGGCCAAGCGGAACATTGTCCCAGTTGTAGCGATGGCTGCGGACGCACACGGCCGCATGGTTGTCGATGACACCGGGCATCGAAATCCCGATGCCGACAAGCCGCGCATCCGGTCGATCGACGATCGACACCAGCTCGGGGACAGCCGCCGCCAGGGTCTCGGCGATGTGACCGGGATCATGTCCTGCAAGTGGCAGGCGCATCGACCCGAGCGGATTTGTAGCGAGATCGGTGACCACACATTCGACAGAGCCGACCATCAGCTTGAACCCGATGGCCAGACCCTTGGCATAGTTGATGTCTACGGGGATCGGTCTCCGTCCCGCGGAGCCGGCAACGGTCTTGCCCTCGATCAACAGGCCTTCGTCGATCAGATCAGCAACCACGAAGGTGACCGCCGCAGGACTGAGGCCCGTGGTCGATGCCAGATCGGCGCGGCTGCGCGGCCCTGCCTGACGCAGAAGATTAAGGATCAGCCGGCGGTTCAGCGCCCGAGCCGTGCTTTGGTCGCCCTTCAACTTCACAGATTTTTCTTTATTTATTTTGTAAATTAATTATTGCCTCGCCTTTGAACATATGCATAACTTTGCGTAGCTGATCAACACCCGAACCGGGTTCAGCCACACTATTCCGGTTCATCCCGGCACCGTCATAGCACCTTAAAGGAGCGGGCAGGCACATGCTTCGCCCGAAGGTTCATCGCCGTCACCGTCGTCGGTGCCCTGCGCTCCTTTGACATGATCTCGGTGATGACGCGCGGCGGGCCGTTCGGGTCCTCCTCGGTCCTCGCCTACCAGATGTTCGAGCAGTCGATCTTCTCCTACCGCTTCGGTTATGGCGCAGCGATCGCCTCCGTTCTCTTCGTGATCATGGCGGTTTTCATAGTCTGGTACCTCACGCGCATTATCCGCGCGGAAGAAAGGGGAGCGTGATGTATCCTCGTCCTCTCCCCGAAAGCGCCCTCTGGCAGCGCCGGTCCTATCTCGCCCTGGTCATTGCGATCCTGATCGTTTGGCTCGGCCCCCTCTTCGCCGTCATCCTCACCTCCTTCCGCTCCAGGCGGGACGTGATGGGCGGCAATCTCTGGGGCTGGCCCACGCAGTTCGGCCTGATCGACAACTATACCGCCGTCTTCACCCAGACGCCGATGGCGCAATATTTCCTCAACAGCCTCGCGATTACCATCCCCTCGGTGATCGGCGTGCTCATTCTCAGCACGCTCGCAGGTTTCGTGTTGTCCCGTTACCGTTTTCCCGGTAACATGCTGGTTTTCGCGCTCTTCGTCGGCGGCAACTTCCTGCCGCACCAGATCATGATGATCCCGGTGCGGGATCTCATGGTGCGGCTCAATCTCTACGACACGACGGCGGCACTGATCATCTTCCACGTCGCCTTCCAGACCGGCTTTGCCACGCTCTTCATGCGCAACTTCATCGCCGCCCTACCGGACGAGCTATTCCAGGCGGCGCGTGCCGAAGGCGCCACGCCGTTCCAGACCTTGATTCACGTCGTAATCCCGCTGGTGCGCCCGGCCCTGGCGGCCCTCGCAATCCTGCTCTTCACCTTCATCTGGAACGATTACTTCTGGGCGGTGGTGCTCACCGTCAGCGACAGCGTCAAGCCGGTCACCGCCGGCCTCGCCAACCTGCGCGGCGAATGGGTCTCCGCCTGGAACCTGATCTCGGCCGGAACCATCGTCGTCGCCGTACCACCGGTCATCATGTTCTTCCTGATGCAGAAACACTTCATCGCCGGCCTCGCCATAGGAGCGGTCAAGGGATGACGGACCATCACATTGCGCAAGACAGACCTGAAACCGCTATCGCCAGGCAGGATGCCATGACCAGTCTCGAACTTCGCCAGATCCAGAAGAGCTACGGCGCCTACCACGCGTTGCGCGGCATCGCCATGGTGTTTCAATCCTATGCGCTCTATCCGCATATGACCGTGGCGGAAAACATGGGCTTCGGCCTTCGCATGGCCCACCGCCCGAAAGAGGAGATCGGCGCCGCCGTGATGCGCGCAGCCAAGATCCTGCGCATCACCGACCAGCTCGACAAGCGACCGAAGCAGCTGTCCGGCGGCCGGCGGCAGCGCGTCGCAATCGGTCGGGCGATCACCCGCTCACCCGACGTCTTCCTGTTCGACGAGCCACTTTCCAATCTCGACGCGGCGCTGCGCGCCCAGATGCGGGTCGAACTCTCAAGCCTGCATGCCAAGCTCGGCGCCACCATGGTCTACGTCACCCACGACCAGATCGAGGCCATGACCATGGCAAGCCGCATCGTCGTGCTCAATCACGGCGCCATCGAACAGGTCGGCTCGCCGCTTGAACTCTACCGCAACCCGGAAAATCTTTTCGTGGCCGGCTTTCTCGGCGCGCCCCGCATGAACTTCTTCAGCGTCACCGTGGATGCCGTTTCCGGCCGCGGCGCAACCGTATCTACCGCCGGTCTTGCGCCCCTCAGCATCGAACTGGCCGAGAATGTCTCCGTTCAGCCGGGCGACGCACTGACCATGGGCATTCGTCCGGAGAACCTGAGCGTTGTCGCCGAGCGTGGAACAACGGCGTCTCTGTCCGGAAATGTGCGCCTCGTCGAGCATCTCGGCCGCGAGACCATTCTCTACGTCGATGCGGGGGCGCTGCAATGCGTCAGCTCCGAAAGCGGCACCGGCAACGTGACCGTACAGATCGGCCATGTCACCGCCGTTTCCAACGATGCCGTGCTGGGACTGGGCGTCGATCCACGCGACGTCTATCTCTTCTCATCCGGTGACGAGCGCACGATCAGCGCCCGCAAGTCCATCATTGCCGACTGAGCCCAGGAGCCTTTTCATGACGAAGCCATCTGTCGCCCTCTCCGTCTGGCGCACGATCAACACAGACCGTTTTCTGGTCGGCACACCCCACTATCCGGAGCATGTGGACGAGAGCTACTGGGACAACGACGCCCGCCGCATGGCCGAGGCCGGCTTCAACGTTGCCCGGCTTGGCGAATTCGCCTGGCACATCTTCGAGCCGCGGGAGGGAACTTTCGATTTCGACCTGTTCGACCGGGCGATCGAGGGCCTCGGGCATCACGGCCTCAAGACCATCCTGTGCGCACCCACCGCAACGCCGCCCCGTTGGCTGACAGTGAAGCATCCGGAAATCCTGCGCGTCGATGGCAACGGCCGGTCGATGAGCCATGGTTCGCGCCAGCATGCCGACACATCGAGCCCGGTTCTCCGCGACTACAGCCGCAAGATCACCCGCGCGATGGCGCAGCATTATCGGGAAAACCCTAACGTCATCGGCTGGCAGACCGACAACGAGCTCAACACCAGCATGCCGGAATCCTATTCGCCTTCTGCCTTGAAGGAGTTTCAGGCCTATCTGCAGGAAACCTACAAGACGATCGACAGGCTGAACTTCGCCTCGGGTGGCGATTTCTGGGCGACGGCCTATGACGATTTCGATCAGATTGTCTTTCCGCTGGATTTCGCGCCAACCTTCCCGAGCCCCGGCCACATGCAGGACTATCACCGCTTCCTGGCGTTTTCGACGACCCGTTTCCAGCACGACCAGGTCGAAATCCTGCGGGCGACAAACAGCGACTGGTTCGTCTTCCACAATCTTGGCGGCCTGCGCGACATCGATTTCCGCGGCCAGTTTTCCGAGGATCTCGATTTCGTCGTTTACGACATCTATCCGCTTCTCTATGACAAATTCCAGCGCATCGGCAATCACGCCAAGATCCAGGCGCTGCATCTCGACATCTGCCGCGGTTTTTCCGGCAACTACGTCGTGCCCGAACAGCAATCCGGTTTTGGCGCGCAGCAGGGTTTCTGCACCCTGACCCCGGAGCAGGGCGAGATGCGCCGCATGGCGATGTCGTCGGTTGCCCGTGGCGCGGATGGCGTCATGTTCTTTCGCTGGCGACCCGCCCATTTCGGCGCGGAGATCTACTGGATGGGGGTGATCTACCACGACGACGTCGCACGCCATCGCTACGACGAAGCCAGACGGTTCGCGACCGAAATGACCGCCTTGAAGGATAAGATCCTTGGCACCTGGGTTCACATGGACGTCGGGATCGCGGGTTCGGATTTCGACAATCAGGAGGCACACAAGACGTTTCCGATCGGCCTGCCGAGCCCGCAGGACGACGCGGTCCTGCTGCACCAGTATTGCTACGACCGCGGCAAAGCCTGCGGCTTCATCCATCCCGAGGACGACCTTTCCAGACTGAAGGTTTTCTATGTTCCCCATTGGGTGACGTGGAAGGATGGCTGGACGGAAAGGCTTGAGGCTTTTGCCAGGAACGGCGGCACCGTGATCATCGTCGCCCGTACCGGCACGCGGGACGAGAACAACCATGTCATCCGCGAGACGGCGCCCGGCTCCTCGCTTTCGGCCCTGACAGGCGTACGTGTCAAGGACTTCGGGCGACTGGCAGCGCTCGGTGCCAACGGCCTCTTCACCACGATGACCCGTTCCGGCGGCCTTGTCATTCCGCCCGTCTGGCCTGCCGAATCCAACCGGCGCGTGAGACGTTTCACCGTCGGAAATCAGGAACTCGATGCCGGGTATTTCTACGAAAATCTGAGTATCAATGCCGATGTCGAAGCGATCGGCGTCTGGTCAAACCGCTACGCCGAGGGCACGCCGGTCATTACCTCACGCACCCTCGGCAAGGGGCGCGTGCTCTATGTCGGCACGTATTTGACGGCGGAACTGACGCATCAGCTGGCGACGCGCACTTTTGCCGATGCGGATGTCGTGCCGTTGGTGCCGGACCTGCCGGACGGCGTCGAGGTGACGCTTCGCGAAAGCGGCGAGCGGCGCCTGCTCTTCCTGCAGAACATCAAGGACACGACTGCCACCGTCGCCGGCGTTCCCTCCGGCGGGAACCTGCTTGACGGCGACAAGGCAACCTCCGGAACGCTCACCCTCGAAGGTTACGGCTGCGCCATCATCGAACTGAACTGACCATTGGACGATCACGACTTGCGGCCGTTGCGCCAAACCCTGACCTAAGGAATGAAATCATGACCACCACAGGCAAAATCCGCTGGGGTATCCTCGGACCCGGCACGATCGCCAAGGACTTCTTTGCCGGCGCGACACAATCGGACAACGGTCTGGTCGTCGCAATCGGCACGCGCAATCCAAAAAAAACTGGCCTCGCGGAGAGCTTTCCCGGAACCCGGATCATCGGCGGCTACGAGGCCTTGCTTGCGGATCCGGAGATCGATGCGGTCTACATCGCCGTGCCACATCCCGGTCACGCCGAATGGGCCATCAAGGCGGCGGAAGCCGGCAAGCATGTGCTGTGTGAAAAACCGATGGGACTTTCGGCGGCGGAGGTCGAAGCCATGCAGGAAGCCGCGCGCAAGGCAGGCACCTTCCTCGGCGAAGCCTATATGTACCGGCTGCATCCCCTGACGGCCAAGCTGGTCGAACTCCTGAAGGCAAAGACCATCGGCGAGGTCAGGATGATCAAGTCGAGTTTCGGCTTCGCAAAGTTGCCCTTCGATCCCGATCACCGGCTGTTTTCCAACACCCTTGCCGGCGGTGGCATTCTTGACGTCGGCGGCTATCCGGTTTCCATGGCAAGGCTCATCGCCGGCATCGACGAGCCGTCAGGCTATCTCGATCCTGCCGAAGTGGTGGCCGTCGGTCATCTCGGCGAGACGGGCGTAGACGAATGGACCTCGGCGCTATTACATTTCCCGAACGGCATCATCGCCGAAGTCTCATGCTCCGTGTCATTAGCGCAGGACAATGGCCTGCGGATCATCGGCACGGAAGGCCGGATCGAGATCGACCGGTTCTGGTTTGCCGGCGGCAAGCGGGGCGGCAAGAGCACCATCCGCGTTTTCGCCAGGGATGGCAGCCGCCACGACGTGGACGTTGACGAACCGCGCCATCTCTACAGTTTCGAAGTGGACGCGGCGAGCGAAGCGATCCGCGCCGGGCGTATCGAATTCAGCTATCCGGGAATGAGCCGGGCCGATACGATCGGCAATCTGCACGTGCTCGACAAATGGCGGGCAGCGATCGGTCTCGAATATGAGGGCGAGAAACACACGAGCCGCACCCGCACCCTGAAGGGTGAGCTGCTTGCCCGCAAGAGCGACAAGGTCGCGCGCGGCCGCATATCGGGACTGCCCAAGGAGATGTCCCTTGCGGCTCTCGGCCTGATGGAGTTTTCCACCTTTTCCGGTGCCGCCATTGTTCTCGATGCCTTTTTCGAAGCCGGCGGAAACCTCGTCGATACCGCCTTTCACTATGGCGGCGGCATGCAGGACAGGCTCGTCGGCGAATGGATGCAGAGCCGTGGCGTGCGTGCCGAAACCGTCGTCATCGGCAAGGGCGCCCATAGCCCGCTTTGCTACCCCGAAGTCATCGAGAAACAGCTGACCGTCAGCCTCGATCGGTTGAAAACGGATTATGTCGATATCTATTTCATGCACCGCGACAACCCCGACATCCCCGTCGGCGAGTTCGTCGATGCCATGGATGCGGAGGTAAGAGCCGGCCGTATCCGCGGGCCTTTCGGCGGCTCCAACTGGACGAGGCAGCGCATGGATGAAGCCATCGCCTATGCAGAACGCACGGGAAAGACCCGGCCGAGCGTGCTGTCCAACAACTTCTCGCTGGCCGAAATGGTCCAGCCGGTCTGGGCCGGCTGCATCTCCTCCTCCGACGAGAGCTGGATGAATTGGCTTGCGGCACAGCAAGTGACCAATTTCGCTTGGTCCAGCCAGGCTCGCGGCTTCTTCACCGATCGCGCCGGTCGCGGCAAGCTGGACGACCCGGAATTGGCGCGGGCCTGGTATTCCGAAGGCAATTTCGCGCGGCGGGACCGTGCGATCGAACTTGGAAAACGCATCGGCAAGGACCCGATCCAGGTGGCGCTCGCCTATGTGCTGGCGCAGCAGGGCCGCGTCGTCCCCCTCATCGGCCCCCGATCACTGGCCGAACTCAACCACAGCATCGAGGCCTTCGATATCAAGCTGTCAACACAGGACGTCCGCTGGCTGGAAACGGGTGACAAATGAGTTCGGGAACGTCATCAATGACACAGCGTATCGGGGGAGGAAACCATGCGACGAATCGGAATAGGCATTATCGGCTGTGGCAATATTTCGGACGCCTATCTTAAGGCCGCACCGAAATTCCCGGTGCTCGACATCATCGGTGTCGCCGACATCAATCCGGCTGCGGCCGACGCCAAGGCAGCGACCTACGGCGTCACGTCCATGGACATCGACAACCTGCTTGCCGATCCGTGCATCGAGATCGTCCTCAATCTGACGACGCCGCAGCATCATGTGCCGGTGGGACTGCAGACCGTTGCCAACGGCAAGCACGTCTATTCGGAGAAGCCACTGGCAACCACCCTTGCCGACGCCGAACGGCTTGTGGCGGCAGCCCGGGAGAAGGGGGTGCGGGTCGGATGCGCGCCGGATACCTTCCTCGGCGGTTCGCACCAGACTGCTCGCAAGCTGATCGACCAAGGCGCCATCGGCACGGTCGTCGCCGGCACCGCCTTCATGCAGGTAGCCGGACACGAACTCTGGCATCCGAACCCTGATTTCTACTACCAGCCCGGCGGCGGCCCGATGCTGGATATGGGACCCTATTACCTGACCTGCCTCGTCAATCTATTAGGCCCTGTGAAAGCCGTAACCGGTCATGCGAAGTCGTCCTATGCCACCCGCACGATCGGCTCCGGCCCACGGGCCGGGGAAACGGTAACCGTCGAAGTGCCCACACACATTTCCGGGCTGATCGATTTCGAGAACGGCGCGGCAATTTCGATCACCACGAGCTTCGATGTCTGGAAGCACGAACACAATCATATCGAGCTCTACGGCACGACCGGCTCGATGATCGTCTCCGATCCCAACCAGTTCCAGGGTGATATCAAGACCAGCATCCGCAAGGGCGACTGGGTCGTTGCTGAGCAGACGCACGGCTATGGCGACGGCAACTACCGCATCCTTGGTCTTGCCGACATGGCCCAGGCCATCGTCTCCGGCCGCGAGCACCGGGCAAACCTCGATCTTTCACTGCATGTGCTCGAAATCATGGAATCGGTCATTCTCTCGGCAGAGACGGGACAACGCATCGACCTGAAACATGGCTGCGCCCGGCCCGCCCCCATGCGCGCCGACCTAGCCTTCGGCATTCTGGAATAGGATAGCAAATATGAGCAAGACAGCATTAATTTTCTGGGGCGGCTGGGAAGGCCACACGCCCGAGCGCAGCGCCGGTGTCGTCAGAGATATCCTTGTCAACCAAGGTTATGACGTACGGCTGGAACCTGGAACGGCGGCTCTTGCCGACCCGCAGATCGCGCAACTGGACCTCATCGTCCCCGTCATCACGATGTCGACGATCGAAAAGGAAGAACTGAAGAACCTCGTTGCAGCGGTTGCCGGTGGTACCGGCCTTGCCGGCTTCCACGGCACGATGTGCGACAGTTTCCGCAACGAGCCGGACTATCAGTTCATGACGGGCGGACAATGGGTGGCCCATCCGGGCAATATCATCGACTATCGGATCGATATCACCAAGCCCGACGATCCCATCGTCTCCGGCATCGGCAGCTTCGGCTATCGCTCGGAGCAGTACTACATGCATGTAGATCCAACCAACGAGGTGCTGGCAACAACGACCTTCACCGGCGAGCACCTGGATTTCATCGATGGCGTCGTCATGCCGGTCGTATGGAAGCGCCGATACGGCAAGGGTCGTGTCTTCTACAGCGCCCTTGGCCATACCGCCGATGAGTTTGATGTCCCGCAGATGCGCACCATCGTTGAACGCGGCTTGCTCTGGGCGACACGGAGCTGACAGCCCATCGAACATGGCGCAGTTCACCCCCGCAGACCCTGAAGCCGCGGTCCGGCTTCAGGGTTTTCAGGTTGTCGATGGCTCGCCCGATCCTGAACCTTGGGCGCAGCCAGTGGTGACCCGAATATCCCCTTGTCACACCTGTTGAAACGTTCCGGTCTCTGGCCAGAGAGCTTTTAGTGAAGCCTGTTTGCTCGTCATCTGCATTGCCTGCCCAGGGCAGCACTTGACCCCTTCGACTGGCGCGCTACATCGCGCGAGCACATCCAGTATACTGGTCGCAGAGGGGGCATTTTTTGAAACGGATCTCAGATTTTTCCAGCCGAATGGCGACGGCGGTTTCCGTACATAACGGAAACGCGATACCGCGCGGCTTCATTGATCTATCGACCTCACTCCGGCTTTGTCCTTCGGCCGCGCTTGCCTCTTTCCAGCCCACATGAATTCGAGATTTTAATGAACCAGAGCACATCGTCGGACGCCTCCAGGCAAACGCTAGGTCTTGATCCCGCCGTGACTTTGAGCCTTGCCGCAGCCCTCGTGTTTTTTCTGATCAGCGGGGCTGTCGCCTATTTCAACCTGCACACATTGCGCGTGAACACCGAGAAGATTATCCACACCCACGATGTCATCGTCGCGCTCGATGAGCTTCTGTCCAATGCACAGGACGCGGAAACAGGGCAGCGCGGTTTTCTTCTGACCAACAATGAACGCTATCTTGATCCGTACAATGCGGCCTTGACCGCAATACCGCAGCGGATCAACGAGATTGCCCTGCTGACCATCGACAACCCCGCACAGCAGCGTCGGATTGCTGCCCTTAAACTGCATGTCGAAGCCAAGCTCGCAGAATTGAAGGAAACGATCGACGTCGGGCGCTCCCAGGGCGTGGAAGCCGCCCTCGCAATTGTCAACTCCGACCGCGGCAAAGTCGAGATGGACGCGATAAGGGCTCAGCTCACAGCCATGGGCCAAGAGGAAACGACGCTTCGTCTGCAGCGGCTCGCCGAAATGGACAACGCACAGAACACCGCACTCGTCAGCAGTGTTCTATCGGGCGTGCTCGGCATTCTTCTGACCGTGGCAATTGGCGTCTTGATGCGTCGCGCAACGCTTGCGCGCCGTCGGGAGGAATGGTTGCAATCCGGGCAGGTCGGATTGGCCGCCGCCGTCATGGGCGACCAGAACATCACGCAGCTTGGCGACAACATTCTCGAGTTTCTGGCAGGCTATGCTGGTGCTGTGGCGGGAGCGATCTTTGTGGGCGGTAATGACGGCTACCGGCGAACGGCGACCTATGGAGTCCCGGAGGATGCAAACATTCCTCAGGGCTTCAAGCTGCGGGAAGGTCTTCTGGGACAAGCGGCGGCGCAGGGTCGTCCTGTGCTGATCGGCGAGGTTCCGGAAGGCTATCTCACATTCGGATCGGCTTTCGGTCGAGACAAACCGAAACATCTGGTCATCTCACCCGGAAGCGTTGACGGCACCGTCAATATGGTTGCCGAACTGGGCTTTGTCCGCCCGGTTGACGAAAAAATTCTCGCCCTCCTGGAACGGGCCTCGGCCCTGGTCGCCACCGCGGTGCGGTCCGCGAACTACCGTACCGAACTCCAGGAGCTTCTTGACGAAACCCAGCGCCAATCCGAGGAGCTGCAGGTCCAGGGCGAAGAGCTGCGGGTTTCCAACGAGGAGCTGGAGGAACAAAGCCGTGCATTGAAGGAATCCCAGGCGCGGCTCGAACAGCAGCAAGTCGAGATGGAGCAGACGAATTCGCAACTGGAAGAGCAGACCCAGCAGCTTGAAGCGCAGCGCGACGATCTGGAACGGGCGAATGCAACCACGCAGCTCAAGGCGCGGGAACTGGAGCAGGCTAGCCGGTATAAATCGGACTTCCTCGCCAACATGTCCCACGAGCTGCGGACACCGCTCAATTCATCGCTCATCCTTGCAAAGCTTCTGGCCGACAATCCCGAGGACAATCTTACGCAGGTGCAGGTCAAATATGCACAGACGATCCAGTCGTCCGGCAATGACCTCCTGAACCTGATCAACGACATTCTCGATCTGTCCAAGATCGAGGCGGGTCACTTCGAGATCAAGTCGGAACCTGTCTCGATCGAGCGCCTTGCCAACAACGTGCGCCAGTTGTTCGAGCCGGTCGCTCGAAACAAGAAGCTCGATTTCAGCATCGAAATCGCGCCGGAAAGCCCGTCCGTCATCGAAACAGACCTGCAGCGTCTCGAACAGGTTCTCAAGAACCTGCTGTCGAACGCACTCAAGTTTACGGAAACGGGAAGCATCAAGCTTTCCATGCGGCCATCCGAGGGACAGATCGCAATGTCCGTCACCGATACCGGCATCGGCATTGCCGAAAGCCAGCAGAAAAGCATCTTCGAGGCCTTCCATCAGGCAGACAGCACCATCAGCCGAAGATACGGCGGCACAGGCCTCGGGCTTTCCATCTCCCGCGAGCTCGTTCGCCTGCTGGGTGGATCGATCCACCTGAAGAGCCGCGAGGGGCAAGGCAGCACCTTCACGATCATCATCCCGGTGGCATACGACCCGGCGCAGGTGGCGCCACGGGAAATGGCTGCGGAAGCTGTACCCACGCCGGCCCCGGCTGCAGCTGAAAAGCCTGCGCCGGCCCAACGGCATGCGCTGGTCGAGGATGATCGTGCCGCACCATCTGATGAGAAGCGCGTCCTGCTGGTCATCGAGGATGATGATACCTTCGCGGCCATCCTGCGCGACCTGGCACGCGAAATGGGCTTCCGGACGCTCGTTGCCGGAACGGCGCAGGAAGCCCTGGATCTTGCAAAGCAGTTCATGCCGAGCGCCATCGTTCTGGATGTCGGATTGCCGGATCAATCAGGTCTTTCGGTGCTCGACAGGCTGAAACGCGATGTCCGCACCCGCCATATTCCCATCCACATTGTCTCAGCGGACGATCACTCGGCTACCGCATTTTCTCTGGGAGCCATCGGCTACGCGCTGAAACCCGTCAAGCGCGAGCAATTGGTCGAGGTCCTGCAAAAGCTCGAGGACAAGCTATCCCAACGTGTCCATCGGGTTCTGATCGTCGAAGACAACGACGTGCAGCGCGAGGCGGTCGCAAAGCTTCTGACGTCCCATGACGTGGAAACGGTCGCCGCCGGCACAGCGGCCGAGTGCCTGCGGTTGCTGAAGGAACAGACATTCGACTGCATGGTGCTCGACCTCTCTCTGCCAGATGCCTCGGGATATCAGCTGCTCGAAACGCTCAGCCAAAACCACGAACATTCCTTCCCGCCTGTCATCGTCTATACGGGCCGTGTCCTGTCCGCCGATGACGAGCAACGCCTGCGTCGCTATTCGAAATCGATCATCATCAAGGGCGCAAAGTCCCCGGAGCGGCTTCTCGACGAAGTGAGCCTGTTCCTGCATCAGGTGGTTTCCGAACTGCCGGACGAACAGCAGAAAATGATCCGCAAGGCGCGCAGCCGGGATGCGCTTCTCGAAGGCCGGCGCATCCTCGTGGTCGAGGACGACGTACGCAACGTCTACGCATTGACCAACATTCTGGAGCCCCGCGGCGCTATCATCGAGATTGCGCGAAACGGCCAGGAGGCGCTGGATACCCTCGGCAAGCCGGGCGCAGCGATCGACCTCGTGCTCATGGATGTGATGATGCCGGTCATGGATGGCCTTACCGCCACCCGGGAAATCCGCAAGAACCCGGACTGGAAGAAGCTGCCCATCATCACGCTTACGGCAAAGGCCATGCCGGATGACCAGCAGCGGTGTATCGATGCCGGCGCAAATGACTATATGGCCAAGCCTCTGGATGTCGAAAAGCTCCTGTCCCTCGTGCGCGTGTGGATTCCCCGGTGAAAGAGATGTCGGCGCCCGAGAAGGTAGAGGACATCGAAATCCGGCTGTTGCTGGAAGCGCTCTACCATCAATACCACTACGATTTCCGCAACTATGCGATGGCGTCCGTGAAACGGCGCCTCAAGCAGGCACGCGAACAATTGGGATTTGCAACCATCTCTGCGCTCCAGGAAAGCGTTCTGCACAATCCGGCCATGGTGCCCCGCCTGCTCGGCTATCTGACGGTCCAGGTCAGCGAGATGTTTCGAGATCCCAGCTATTTCCGGGCGATCCGGGAAAAGGTGGTCCCCCATCTTCGCACCTATCCCTCGCTGAAGGTCTGGGTCGCGGGCTGCAGCGGCGGTGAGGAATTGTACTCCCTCGTCATTCTCTTCCGGGAAGAAGGATTGGAAGAGCGGACCCTCTTCTACGCCACCGACATCAACCAGGAAGCGCTGCAGATCGCCGAGGCCGGGATCTACAATCTCGACCGCATCCAATTGTTCACGGAAAACCATCGCAAGTCCGGCGGAAAATCCTCGTTGTCGGATTACTACACGGCCGCCTACGGGCGCGCCTCCTTCGACAAGACATTGCGCCAGCAGGTGGTCTTCTCCGATCATAGCCTGGTCACCGATGCGGTCTTTGCCGAAATGCATCTGATATCCTGCCGCAATGTGATGATCTATTTCGACCGCCCCTTGCAGGATCGCGCGCTTGGTCTGTTCAGGGAGTCACTCGCCCGCAAGGGATTTCTCGGTCTCGGCGCCAAGGAAAGCCTGCGGTTTTCGCAACATGCCGATGCATTCAACGATTTTGTCCGCGAGGAGAAAATCTATCAGCGGGATGGCCGATGAACGCCAGCCCCAAAGCCATCGTGATCGGCGCCTCTGCCGGTGCACTGGACGCCTTGTCGGTCATCCTTCCGGCATTGCCGGCGAGTTTTAAGTTGCCCCTGATGGTCGTGGTGCATATACCGCCGGATAAGCACAGCATTTTGGCCGAGCTCTTTCAGGCCAAATGCCGCATCACTGCTGTGGAGGCGGAAGACAAGGAGCCCATCATGGGCGGTACGGCCTATTTCGCTCCACCGGACTATCACTTGCTCGTGGAGACAAACGGAACATTATCGCTATCGAGCGAAGAGCCGGTTCTCTTTTCCCGACCATCAATCGACGTGCTGTTCGAGAGTGCGGCAGATGCCTACGGGCCTGATTTGACGGCGATCGTCCTCACGGGCGCCAATGAAGATGGCGCAAAGGGATTGGCCTGCGTCGTCGAAGCCGGCGGAACGGCCATTGTCCAGAACCCACAAGACGCGTTCGCATCCGCCATGCCGGAATCTGCTATAGCGATATGCCCGGATGCCCAGGTCATGTCGTTGGCCGCGATCGCTGCCTATTTGCAAAAGGTCTAAGACGCCATGAACCCCGTCACCTTTCTCCTGGTCGATGATCTCGAGGAGAACCTGTTATCCCTTGAGGCGCTGCTGCGCCGCGAGGGCCTGCTTCTCCTGAAAGCCCGCTCGGGAGACCAGGCGCTCGAACTTCTGCTGCAGCACGATATCGCGCTCGCCCTCATCGACGTGCAGATGCCGGGCCTGAACGGCTTCGAACTCGCGGAGCTGATGCGCGGCAACGAACGATCGAGGCGTGTCCCGATCATCTTTGTGACCGCTGGCACGGCCGACAATCAACGCCGCTTCCGTGGTTACGAGGCCGGCGCCGTCGATTTCATCCAGAAGCCGATCGAGCCGGATGTCCTGCGCAGCAAGGCGGATGTCTTCTTCGAACTTTTCAAGCAGCGCCAGCAGATTGCCGCACAACGCGATGAGCTGGAGGTCCAGGCCGAAGCGTTGAGGGAAGCCGACCGCCGCAAGGACGAGTTCCTCGCCACGCTGGCACACGAGTTGCGCAATCCGCTGGCGCCCCTGCGCCATGGACTGGATATCCTGCGCCGGAATCCGAACGGCGATGGCTCTGCCGACGTCCGCGACATGATGGACCGGCAACTGGTACATCTTGTCAGGATCATCGATGATCTCCTGGACGTTTCACGCGTCAGCCAGGGAAAGATCGAGCTCATCAAGGACCGGGTCAAGGTCGATGATGTCATTCGCAGCGCCGTTGAAACGGCTCATCCCCTCATCGAAAAGGCAGGGCATGCGCTTACGGTCAATATACCCTCCGCGCCCATATGGATCGACGCGGACTATACCCGCCTTTCCCAGGTTGTGGCCAACCTCTTGAACAACGCCATCAAATACACGCCCGCAGGTGGTCAGATCGGAATATCGGTGGCCACTGCCGGAAACGATGTCGTGATCGATGTCTCCGACAACGGCGTCGGCATTCCTGCAGAAATGCGATCCAAGGTTTTCCAGCTTTTTGCTCAGGTCGATGATCATCTCGACCGTGCACAAGGGGGCCTCGGCATCGGCCTTGCACTGGTGCAGCAACTCGTTGCCATGCATGGCGGTACCGTGGAAGCGAGGGGGAACGATAGCGGCAGTGGCAGCGTCTTTCGCATACGCCTGCCGATCTCCACGAGTGCCGAGCAATATGCCTTGCCTTGCGAAGTACCGTCCCAACAGGAACAATCCTTGCTTCCGTTAAAGGTGCTGGTCGTCGATGACAATGTCGATGTCGCCTACGCCATGGGCTGGATGCTCGAAGAAATCGGGTACGAATACGAACTTGTCCACGACGGGCGGGAAGCTCTGCAGGCCGCCCGCTACTACAAACCAGACGTCATTCTTCTCGATATCGGACTGCCCGGCATGAATGGCTACGAGGTCTGCCAGGCATTTCGCCAGGATGAACTCTTCAAGGACACCACCATCATTGCGCAAACCGGCTGGGGTCAGGATCGGGACAAGGCACTGGCATCTGAAGCCGGCTTCAATCACCACCTGACAAAACCGGTTTCCCTCGACGACCTCGGGAAGATCCTTGCAACAGCCAAGCGCTGAATCCCGGGGCTTCCTGAAATTGCGCCTGATCGATCATGCTCGACAGCAGGATCATCCCGACTCGGGTGTTTTGGACGATCAGCCACGAAGCATTCGTGCAGGGTCGCCAAAGCGCCGGGCTATCGCGCAACCGGCACTGGATGCGATTGCCGAGAGGAAAGTCCCCCAGACCATGTCTGCTATCGTCAGTGTCATCGACCAGTTCGTGAGCGTCGACTGATTGGTCAGGTCGTAGGTTGCATAGGCCGTGAAGCCAAGAACAGCCCCGCAAAGCGCAGCCTTCGCAATCGACGCTGAAGCCAACCCCGGCCTCACGGCCAGAAAGGTCAAGCCGGCGACATAAAGAAGATAGAAGACAACGGCGGGAGCCAGCCGAAATTCGGGTGCCAGCATGTCGCCCATCACCGGCCGGTAGAGAAGGTCAGCCATGGTGCTCAGCCAGATGAAATCGATCGCGACGAAGACAACGAGCGTGGTGCAATAGGCGACGATGTGAGTTTTCACCGAAGTTTCCTTCATGTTAACCGGCGGTCATTCAATCGACACGCTTCCAATTGACGTCCTTGCACAGGAGGCCGGCAACGATGCAGCCTTTCGTAGTCATCTGGTCACCTTTGACCGTTACGGTAATCTTGTAGGTCAGGTCGCGCTGCGGATCGAAGGCCGTGCCGGCGTAGTCCCCACCCGCGTCTTGGCTGATCGTCATCACCAGCTTGTCGCCGGCCTTCTCACTGGGCGTGCCGGGCTTGATCCATGTATTGATGGCGCAGATATTGGGTCCGCAGGGCGCGATTCGCACCTTGGCATTGCCATCGCCACGCGCCCACTGACCATCGAGATCGGCAGACCGGGCCGTCGGCGCCAGCGCCAGGACCGTGATAGCCGTAGCCGTCAGAATCCGTATCATTTGCAGGTCTCCTCGCTAGCTTTCTTTCATATCAAGCACGCTGATCGTGCGCCAAACACGATGGATAACGCCCGAGTCACGCTGCGGTTCACGCCAGCACCTCCAATTCGACGGGCAGCGTGACCGACCCCATGAGCGGCTTGCGAACGATACGCGCGCTTTCCTGCGCCACCTGCCACGGTCGGCGCACGCCACCCAGATCTTCGGCGACGGCAAGTCCGCTCTGGATACCGTCCTCATGGAAACCCGAGCCGAAATGCGCACCGCAGAACCAGGTGTTCCGCACCCCCTGCAAGGACCAGATCTCTTGCTGCGCCCTGTCGGTTGCAAGGTCGAAAATCGGATGCTCGTAGGTTTCGCGACATATCACGGTGTCTTCCCGCGGTTCGCGGTGTGGATTGAGCGTCACGAAGGTTGGCGGCGCGGGCCCGAGAGGCTGCAGCCTGTTCATCCAGTAGGTTATGGAGGGCTTCGAAGGCTCGTCATCCCTATCGGCGACATAATTCCAGCTTGACCACGCCGCACGACGCTTGGGCATCAGGCCTGCATCCGCGTGCAATACAGCCTCGTTGCGAGAATAACGGAACGCCCCGAGAATGCGCCGTTCCTCGTCGCCCGCGTCCGACAACATGCGCATGACCTGATCGGCATGGGTGGCGATGATCACATCATCAAAGACATGCCGCCCCCCGTTCGTATCGTCGATCTCGACACGTTCCAGGCCCCGCCGGATGGCCGCGACCGGCGTCGAGAGACGGATACGGTCTGCAAAGCCGCTGGCCATTCGCGTCACATATTCGCGGCTGCCCCCCTTCACCGTACGCCATGCGGGACGCCCCCATAGATCGAGCAGCCCGTGATTGCAGCAGAATTTTACGAAATTCGAGGCCGGATACGCCCCGACCTGCATGGCCGGCGTCGACCAGATCGCGGCGGCCATTGGGTAAAGATGCTCATAGCGGAAGGCATGGCCGTAGCCATTGCGCGAGAGGTAGTCATCGAGCGAGATCCCGCCCATCATCGCAAGGTCGCGCGGTGCATTGCGATAAAAGCGTAGCAAGTCTCCAATCATCGACCAGAAACGGGGGCTGAACATATTGGATTTCTGCGCAAACAGGCCGAACCCCGTGCCACCGGAATATTCGAAAGCACCCTGATCGAGCGACACGGCAAAGGACATGTTGGATACGGCAGTCGGCACATCAAGTGCACGAAACATTGCCGTCAGGTTGGGATAGGTGGCCTCGTTGTAGACGATAAAGCCCGTATCGACCGCAACCGGCCCCGCGGCAGTTTCAAACTCGACCGTGTTGCTGTGTCCGCCGATACGGTCGGCCGCTTCAAAGATTGTGACGTCGTGGCGAGAGGATAGAAGCCACGCTGCCGAAAGCCCTGAAATACCGCTGCCGACAATTGCTACATTCAGTCGCCGGCCACTCTCAATGCGCTGCTGATAAACCATGCAATCCTCTCGTCTGCCTCCGCGACCTTGTCGCCTCGGATACAGGTACGAACGGCATCACCGACCAGTTTCGCGAGGGGGCGATTTTTTCCGAATTTTTTCGAACCGGGAAGAAACCGTCCGAGGGCCGGCACCGTAGTTAGGGAGACAAGCCTGATGACACTGTCCCGGATGTGAGTGATTGATGGACTTTTTTCTTCTCCTTTTGATCGCAAGCGGACTATCGCTTGCCATGGCAGGCGCCTGGGTAATCCAGCGAGCGAGCGGGGCGAGCGGCTGGATCGATACGATATGGTCCTTTACAGTTGGCCTTGGCGGCATTGCCGCGGCGATTTTGGTCGATGCACGGACGGATCGCCGTAATGCCGTAGCGATCATTGTCGCTCTTTGGTCGCTGAGGCTCGGTAGCCACATCGCCGCGCGCACAAGAGGCGGGGAGGAAGACCCCCGATACGCCAGGCTCATCAAGGAATGGGGCGATAGCGCTGGCTGGCGGCTGTTCGTTTTCCTGCAGGTCCAGGCTCTGGCGGCGTTCATTCTCGTACTCGCCATCTTGCTGGCAGCGGCCAATGCCACGCCTTACCCCCGCCTATGGGATATTCTTGCTATTCTCGTCGCCCTCGTGGCGCTTGCCGGCGAGGCGATCTCCGACCTGCAGCTTTCCCGGTTCCGCAAAACTCCGCGGGCGAAAACCGACGTCTGCGAGACGGGTCTCTGGCGCTACTCCCGACATCCCAACTACTTTTTCGAATGGCTCTTCTGGTGCTCCTGGCCGCTGATGGCATTGTCGTCCAGTCCGTCGAGCGCACTGTCCTTATTCGCGCCGGCGCTGATGTATTGGCTGCTGGTGCATGTTTCCGGAATCCCTCCCCTCGAAGACCACATGCTTCGCTCGCGCGGCGAGAAATTTCGAGCCCTGCAAGGCCGCGTCAACGCGTTCTTTCCCGGACCGCCCAAAACCACAACATCTGAAGGAACACGGCGATGAACATGATGACCTTCGCAATCAACGTTGCGGAGCGCGCGCCCTTGCCAGACGGAATGACGCTCGCCGGCATAGACGCACTTTGCCGCCGAACAACCCGCATGCTTGAGGCGCTTCCGGAAACTCATGAGCAGGATTTTGCCGAGGCGATGGCCCGTTACCCGATCGCGACCCATACCGAAGATGCCAATCGCCAGCACTACGAGATGCCAGCAGAATTCTTCGACATCGTTCTGGGGCCGCAGAAAAAATACTCCTGCTGCCTCTATCCGGAGCCATCCACCAGCCTGTCCCAGGCTGAAACTCTCGCTCTCGAAACGACCGTCAAACATGCCGAAATATCCGATGGAATGGATATTCTCGAACTTGGCTGCGGTTGGGGCTCACTGTCGCTCCATATGGCGCGCACATTTCCTGATGCGCGGATCACGTCGGTTTCAAACTCCAGCTCTCAGCGCCAGTACATTCTCGGCAGGGCAAAGGAGGAGGGCCTCACCAACCTGGAGGTCATCACCGCCGATATGAACGACTTCACCGCCGAGTGCATCTTCGATCGCGTCGTGTCGGTCGAGATGTTCGAACACATGTCGAACTGGCACAAGCTGCTTGAACAGGTACGCACCTGGCTGAAGCCGGAAGGCAAGCTCTTCATCCACGTGTTCACCCACAAGAACCGCTCCTACCGTTTCGATCCAGCCGATCCTGCGGATTGGATTGCCCAACACTTCTTCACGGGTGGTGTCATGCCGGCGCATGACCTTCCCAACCGGTTTCAAGACCTCTTCACCGTGGAAAAAGAGTCGCGCTGGCCGGGCACACACTATCAGCGCACAGCGTTCGACTGGCTGGCAAACTTCGACCGGAACACAAGTCTCATCCGACCCATTCTGCAGAACGTCTATGGAAACCACGCATCCCTTTGGCACCGGCGCTGGCGATTGTTCTTCCTGTCGACCGCAGGACTATTCGGCTATGACAACGGTTCGGTCTGGGGTGTCGGTCACTATCTTCTGAAGCCTGTGAAATGACCGATACGCGCGAGCCGGTTGATCCGTTGACCCAGGCAACGATGACCGTGGTTTGGGTGATCATTGCCAACAAACCCTTCTACCCGGTGTATGTCTGGTGGTTGGTCGGAACAGGCGTCGCAACATCGGCAGCGACGCTGATATCCCTGCCCTTCTTTCTGGCGATCCCTCTGATCCACAGACGGTCGAATTTCGCCGCGCGCCTTGCCTTGCCCCTCGTAGGCACCGTGGACACGGTCTTCGAAACGATCATTTTCGGACAGGCCTCCGCAACCCTCCTGTTTCTGGCGCCCTGCATGGCCTTGGCCGCCCTATCGTTCGAGGCGTCGGAAAAATGGCCGCAGCGGGGGGTTATATGCTTTATTTTCGGATGTTTTGTGGTTGGTTGGTTTTTGATTGATGGAGCTGGGTTTTCGTGGAGCGCAGCGGAGCTTGCGACGTTACGGACCTCAACGTCTTTGCGGTTGCGAGTTTGCTTGGATTTATCGGTTTTTGTTATTCCGGGGTGTCGCGGGCATGAGGTTTTCGTGAGGTTTGGGCTGAACGTCAAAAAGCCCCGTTGGCTTTCGCGATCGGGGCTTTTGGTTATTCTGTCTGGAAGATCTGGTTGCGGGGGCAGGATTTGAACCTGCGGCCTTCAGGTTATGAGCCTGACGAGCTACCGGGCTGCTCCACCCCGCGCCAATTTTTTGCCTTTGGCAAAAAGATTGCTGCGACCCTTTGGTCGCTTCTGCCGAGTTTTGGCAAAGCCAAAATCTCGTTTGAGTTCTTTTATCGGCGCTTTTGCTTATTGCAAAAGCTCGATTGACCAACATTTCGTCTGTTTATGCGGTTTAATTTACCGAAGCAAAAAGGCCGCTTGAGGGCGGCCCGTTGTTTCGGCTTGGGCCGGCGTTTGTTGAGAGAAGATATGGTTTTTTGTTGAACATGCAGCTTATCCTCAGCCTTACGGCATCGGGCGCATGTTATCGGTTTATTCTTGCCTTTTGCAGACCTGGCAGCGACCTACTCTCCCGCGTCTTAAGACGAAGTACCATTGGCGCTGGGGCGTTTCACGGCCGTGTTCGGAATGGGAACGGGTGCGGCCACCCCGCAATAACCACCAGGTCGGCAAAGGGCAAGATTTACACCTGCAATGCAGGTGTAAATCTCGCTCTTTGCTTGTCCGATACTCCTTGTCCTGTTCGCTTGGCGCTCACAGGGGACATCGGACGGCCATACGGTCATCTCACGAGGAGGCGACTTTGGGCCAGAGCGATTTTCACACCGCAGATGCGGGTAAAACCGATATTTGAGAAGCTGGTTGAAGCCTGCGTAAACCGCCTGCGGTTTATCGCTTTTGCTTCATTTGTCTTATGTGAACACGTCTTTTTTTGATGGCTTATGGTTCAGTCGGACGAAGACTTCGTCTTCGCCGAGTATCGGACAAACGCTTTGCGTTTGCCGAGTGATGAACACAAGCAATGGGAACGATCAAGCCAATCGAACGATTAGTACCGGTAAGCTTCATGCATTACTGCACTTCCACACCCGGCCTATCAACGTGGTAGTCTTCCACGGTTCTCAAGGGAATACTCGTTTTCAGGTTGGTTTCCCGCTTAGATGCCTTCAGCGGTTATCCATTCCATATATAGCTACCCTGCTATGCGGCTGGCGCCACAACAGGTCCACCAGAGATATGTCCATCCCGGTCCTCTCGTACTAGGGACAGATCCTGTCAATATTCCTACACCCACGGCAGATAGGGACCGAACTGTCTCACGACGTTCTGAACCCAGCTCACGTACCGCTTTAATTGGCGAACAGCCAAACCCTTGGGACCTGCTCCAGCCCCAGGATGCGATGAGCCGACATCGAGGTGCCAAACAACCCCGTCGATATGGACTCTTGGGGGTCATCAGCCTGTTATCCCCGGCGTACCTTTTATCCGTTGAGCGATGGCCCTTCCACACGGGACCACCGGATCACTATGACCGACTTTCGTCTCTGCTCGACTTGTCAGTCTCGCAGTCAGGCGGGCTTATGCCATTGCACTCGACGACCGATTTCCGACCGGTCTGAGCCCACCATCGCGCGCCTCCGTTACTCTTTCGGAGGCGACCGCCCCAGTCAAACTACCCACCATACACTGTCCCGGATCCGGATAACGGACCGCGGTTAGACATCCATGACGATAAGGGTGGTATTTCAAGGATGGCTCCACCTGAACTGGCGTCCAAGCTTCAAAGCCTACCACCTATCCTACACATGCCGACACGAATGCCAGTGTAAAGCTATAGTAAAGGTGCACGGGGTCTTTCCGTCTGACCGCAGGAACCCCGCATCTTCACGGGGAATTCAATTTCACTGAGTCTATGCTGGAGACAGCGGGGAAGTCGTTACGCCATTCGTGCAGGTCGGAACTTACCCGACAAGGAATTTCGCTACCTTAGGACCGTTATAGTTACGGCCGCCGTTTACTGGGGCTTCGATTCAAAGCTTGCACCTCTCCTCTTAACCTTCCAGCACCGGGCAGGCGTCAGGCCCTATACGTCGTTTTGCAACTTCGCAGAGCCCTGTGTTTTTGATAAACAGTCGCTACCCCCTGGTCTGTGCCACCCTGACATACTTGCGTACGACAGGGTCACGCTTCTTCCGAAGTTACGCGTGCAATTTGCCGAGTTCCTTCAGCATAGTTCTCTCAAGCGCCTTGGTATACTCTACCTGACCACCTGTGTCGGTTTCGGGTACGGTCTATACGGTGGAGCTATTTCCTGGAACCGCTTCCCCGCCCGGACAATCCAATAAGTCCGAACAAGTTACGCAATCCGTCACTACCACCAGGCCCACGAATATTAACGTGGTTCCCATCGACTACGCATTTCTGCCTCATCTTAGGGGCCGGCTAACCCTGCTCAGATTAACTTTAAGCAGGAACCCTTGGTCTTTCGGCGAGGGGGTCTCTCACCCCCTTTATCGTTACTCATGTCAACATTCGCACTTCCGATACCTCCAGGACCCCTCACAGGTATCCCTTCACAGGCTTACGGAACGCTCCGCTACCACAGCGTCTTCGTGAGAAGATCGCTATCCTCAGCTTCGGTGCATGGCTTTAGCCCCGTTACATTTTCGGCGCAAAGACCCTTATTTAGACCAGTGAGCTGTTACGCTTTCTTTAAATGATGGCTGCTTCTAAGCCAACATCCTGGTTGTTTTGGGATCCTCACATCCTTTCCCACTTAGCCATGACTTGGGGACCTTAGCTGGAGGTCAGGGTTGTTGCCCTCTTCACGACGGACGTTAGCACCCGCCGTGTGTCTGCCGACTAGTACTCCTCGGTATTCGGAGTTTGGTTAGGATCAGTAAGACGGTGAGTCCCCATAGCCCATCCAGTGCTCTACCCCCGAGGGTATTCGGTCGACGCACTACCTAAATAGTTTTCGCGGAGAACCAGCTATTTCCGAGTTTGATTGGCCTTTCACCCCTAGCCACAAGTCATCCCAATCTATTGCAACAGATGCGGGTTCGGTCCTCCAGTTGGTGTTACCCAACCTTCAACCTGCTCATGGCTAGATCACTCGGTTTCGGGTCTAATGCGACGAACTGAACGCCCTGTTCAGACTCGCTTTCGCTGCGCCTTCACCTATCGGCTTAAGCTTGCTCGTCACACTAAGTCGTTGACCCATTATACAAAAGGTACGCCGTCACCCAACCCACTAAAGGGCCCGGGCTCCGACTGTTTGTAGGCAACCGGTTTCAGGTTCTATTTCACTCCCCTTGTCGGGGTGCTTTTCACCTTTCCCTCACGGTACTTGTTCGCTATCGGTCATGCACGAGTACTTAGGCTTGGAGGGTGGTCCCCCCAATTTCAAACAGGATTTCACGTGTCCCGCCTTACTCAAGGACCTTGGGTGTTCTACATGTACGGGGCTATCACCCGCTACGGCCGGACTTTCCATTCCGTTCCACTTTATTCCCCAAGGCCACTGGCCTGGTCCGC